>CAJAAV010000200.1 GCA_903937835.1 uncultured Chlorobiaceae bacterium
GTTTTCTGCGTTACCTTTTACTAAAGGGCTCCCTGCTTTCCGGGTATGCAGGGGGCCAGTTTTTTTAGATGCCCCGGTGCCGTGAGGTTAAGGGAGATATTGCCAATAAAAAGGGTGAATCATGAAGAGCTTTCTGCCATTGAATATCAGAATAGATAACAAGAAAATTCTCTTTGTCGGAGGCGGTAAAATAGCGCTCCACAAAATCAGCACGGTTCGGCAGTACACCCGAAATATTTCAATTATATCTCCCGAAATTCAGGATGAGTTGCATCAGATGGGCTTCACCGAGATTCGAAAAGAGTATGAAACATCTGATCTTGAGGGCTTTTTTCTCGTCTATGCCTGCACCAACAACATAGAGGTGAACCGCAGGATAAAAAACGATGCTGCGGCTTATGGAATTATGGTCAATGTTGTTGATAACCGGGAGTTGTCAGATTTTATCTCACCGGCAGTCATCAAACAAGATGAGATGACCATTGCCGTATCCTCAAATGGCGAAAATGTAAAAAAGTCAGTTGAGTGGCGAAACAAGATAAAAGCCATGCTTCAGACTGGTGATTTCTTAAAAAAGAGTTCCGAACAGCACAAGAAAGGATACGTCTCTATCATCGGCGCGGGGCCTGGTGATCCGGAATTACTGACCATAAAGGCAGAAAGAGCGCTTCATGAAGCCGACGTCATTCTTTATGATGATCTGGTGAGCAGCGAGCTTGTCGCCCGGTTTAAAGCCCGGAAAATTTATACCGGCAAAAGAAAAGACCGCCATCATTTTGAACAGGAGGCGATCAATGAGGAGATCATTCGTCACGCCCTGCAAGGGAAAAAAGTTGCAAGATTGAAAGGTGGAGATCCTTTTATTTTCGGGCGTGGCGGTGAAGAGATCGAAGCGCTGAGGCAACATGGTATCAGGTATGAAATTATTCCCGGTATTACCGCCGCCCATGGCGCCAGCGCCTACACCGAAATACCGCTGACCATGAGAAAAATCTCCTCTTCGGTGGCCTTCTGCACCGGTCACCCGGTCAACAAAATCCAGGTGCCGGATGCCGATACCCTCGTCTATTACATGGTAGCCTCGACGGTTCATGAAGTGCTTGATGCGGTTGCGCAAAAAGGCAGGGATGCCGGTACCATGGTCGCAATCGTTCAGAATGCAACAAGATACAATCAGAAGATTATTACCGGTACTCTCGGCGAATTAAGAAAAAGTGAGAAGGCGGTCTACTCGCCGGCGCTGCTTATCCTTGGCGAAAATATCAACCAGTTTATTGAGGATAACTGGTATTCCAAAAAGAAAAAGGTGCTGATTGTGGATGAGGATTCCGGCATCTATGCTTCTGAGGAGTATATCAAGGTGCATTTCCCCTGCAAGCAGACTGAAGGCGCAGATGATACTCTGCCTGAACTGAATGAATCTATAGACCTTGACTTTATTGACGAGATATACTTTTCATCATCGCTCTGTATCAGAAAATTTCGAGCCATCCATAAAAGTATTCCAGAAAAAATTATCATAAAAACGGCTGATCAGGAGGTCAATGCCGAGTACAGAAAACTTTTCAGCGTTTGAAAATATCAGACTGTAACAAGGGAGTTCGCTCGAACTCCTTTACTTCTTCGCAGCAATTCCATCCACGACACTTCTGCCAGGCTTTTTTGGAAAGCGGCACCCCGAAAGCCTTAAAAAAGTATGCTTTTTGCCAAAGAATCGGTGAGAAGCGGCAGATCTGAAATTGGCGGATAAAGCCGGATGAGCGACAGCACTGCGGGAACAAAATTACCGAAATGTTCTTTAAGGAACAGGAAAATGTGTAAGTTCTCACATCAAAATTCACCATCGTCGACGTCCAAAAGAAATATTCAACATCATCCAGACAGACGAAACCACATTCCTGCTTGACCTTCCCCTCAAGCCTTTCGAAGAGTCTTGTTTTGGCTTCATGGGCAACGGTCAATGCCAGCCTTGGCAGAATGGCTATACAGGTTCGCATAGCTGTTGTTTCTCTCCCTCTACTCCAAAGAATTATACTGCCGAAACGGTAAGAGAGCAGTATACCAGAGATGTAAATATTTTCGGTTTTCTTATGCAGCAGTACAACATATTATTTTAACGGAGCTATGCAGGAAATGAACACAACATCTCGCGTCCTTTGCAAAGCCTTGCAAGGCAAAATCATGTCAGCGGAACAGGCCGCAGCCCTTATTTCCTCTGGAGACAATGTTGGAATGAGCGGATTTACCGGATCCGGTTATCCCAAGGCAGTGCCAGCAGCGCTTGCCAAACGCATTGAGGAAGCCAATAGCAAGGGGCAGAAATTCAGGATTGGCGTATGGACCGGGGCATCCACCGCACCGGAACTTGATGGCGCTCTGGCCAAGGTTGACGGCGTGGAGATGCGTCTTCCTTACCAATCTGATCCCATTTGTCGCAAACGCATCAACGCGGGAGAGATGGAGTATCTCGACATTCATCTCTCTCATGTTGCCCAGTTTGTCTGGTTCGGATTTCTCGGAAAGTTGAATATCGCTGTCGTTGAAGTTGCAGGCATTCTCGAAGACGGTCGCCTGATTCCCTCAACGTCGATTGGCAACAACAAGACATGGCTGGATCAGGCGGACAAGGTCATTCTGGAGGTCAACTCCTGGCAGGATGCCCGTCTGGAAGGGATGCACGACATTTATTATGGCACAAGTCTGCCTCCAAACCGCCTGCCGATACCTCTGGTGCATCCACATGACCGGATCGGCGATCCTTACCTGCATTGCGATCCTGATAAAATTATTGCCATCATCGAAACTCATAGCCCGGACCGGAATTCAGAATTCTCCGAACCTGATGAAAATTCCAGGATGATTGCTGGCCATATTCTCGAATTCCTCGAACACGAAGTAAAAAGAGGACGACTCCCCAAGAATCTGCTGCCCCTGCAATCAGGCGTTGGAAATATTGCCAATGCCGTCATGGCTGGTCTGGACCACGGCCCTTTCGAAAACCTGACAGCCTATACTGAAGTACTGCAGGATGGCATGCTTGATATGATCCACTCCGGCAAGCTGGTTTCGGCTTCGGCGACAGCCTTCTCTTTGAGCAACAAGGCGCTGGCGGAACTCTATGCCCATCTCGATGAATACAAGAGCAAGATTATTCTGCGCCCCCAGGAAATCAGTAATCATCCGGAAGTGATCCGCCGCCTGGGAGTTATTTCCATGAACGGCATGATGGAAGCCGATATGTATGGCAATGTCAATTCAACCCATGTCATGGGCAGTGCCATCATGAACGGTATCGGAGGCTCCGGCGATTTTGCGCGCAATGCCTACATCTCAATATTCATGACCCCATCGCAGGCAAGGAATGGTCAAATCTCCTGCATTGTTCCTATGGTTTCCCACGTCGACCATACCGAACACGATGTTCAGGTGCTGGTTACCGAGCAGGGCCTTGCCGACCTCCGTGGTCTCTCCCCAAATCAGCGAGCCAAGGTAATCATCGAAAACTGTGCTCATCCGCACTTCAAGCCATTACTTCAGGATTATCACAAGCGAGCGTATGACCATTCTTTTGGAAAACACACACCCCATCTGCTCGACGAAGCATTAAGCTGGCATCAGCGCTACCTTACTACCGGTTCCATGTAGGGTTGGGCAAGTTGAAAGACGCGTGTGGGAGAGTCTGTATCTCCCACACTTTCTTCATTTCATTCAGTCGCGGGTTATATCAGTTTGGCCTCAAGCCCCGTAGGGGCGGCATGTTGGTAGCGCTCACCGAATAAAAGCAATCAGCAAGAGAGTGTCCAATTTTCTATAGGTAACCGATCAGGGACTCTGGTAAACGCTTTATCTCCCGTGACAAGAACGGCATTGACTGCCTGAGCATGAGCCGCTATCATAAGGTCAAGTGGTGAGAGTGTCACACCTGCGGTTTCGCACCTGGCTCGAAGATCACCATAGAAGACGGCAACCTCTTTATCCCAGGCTAATATTTTTACCCGGATCAAAAACTCATGGACTCGGGCTGCAAGACCCTTTGGATAGGCGCGTTTTGCCAAGCCATAAAGTAATTCAGCCTGCGTAACCGATGACACTACAACACGTTGTATTGGTACAGCAACAAGCCTCTCACGAACAAGAGGAATGTCACCTTTGATAATATGACTGGCAATATTCGTATCCAGCATGTAGAGGCTCATTCTGTCCACCCTTCAAAAGGATCTCGCAATTGCTCTGGCTGCGTTCGATCGTCAGCTTGCATAAAATCTGCAGGCACTTCAGTTGTTGTATCAAGCTCAAACAGCCCTGACCATGAATCGGGATGGTGTGACAAAATGATATCACCGGAAATTGCATCACGACGGATAAAGACCTCTTTTCCCTCGAAACGGAACTCCTTCGGTATTCGGACGGCTTGACTTCGCCCTGACATAAAAATCTTTGCAGTAACAGACATAGGTAATCCTTTTTGCTAAAAAGCTTTTCCTAAGAAACTCATGCTGCCGAAATAGTTTGTTCGTTCTTCAGCAGGGTATATCCAAATGATTCTGCCGTTCGTTTCAAGTTCTTGAAAACTTTTTTCTGGTATTGCTCTTCATA
>CAJAAV010000201.1 GCA_903937835.1 uncultured Chlorobiaceae bacterium
CCTCGACCAACTCCCCTCGTTCAACCACATTTCTGACCTCCGCAACCAAAATCATCCTGTCTGGTCGCGACATTTGCCGGACAGCATGCGGGAGATAGATGATCCTTTTTGCAGCACTTTTCTGGACAGAACTTTCGATAGCTGAATAATCGGTCATAGGATACTTTCAATTCACGTCTCAAGGGCTTGGAAGACTAATGCCAGATTTCATAACGATGTAACCGTCTCTGTGATATCCGTTCATGTGAGCGGCTGCCAACACTCTCCAACCGAAATCCCCTTGTAAAGCATCTACTTTTCAAAGTATAACAAACAATTTCAGGCCATCAAAACACATCTGCCCGAAGCAGACTTCAACAACAGCGCACCTCCAATTCAGTTAAACACCTTTACTGGTTAATAGGGCTAACGCAATGTCAGGCAAGCAACTTGTCATAGTCCGCATGAGTGCCAATCCAAACCCAAAGAAAACCCCCATCAACCGGCGTGGCGACTGCGCGATAATGAGAGCCGACACGGGCAGACCAGACTTTACCCACTTTCTTGAATTGCAAAGAAGGGTGGGAGTGATCTGCTTTTATCATCTGAAAGTTCTTCCTGGCGAGACTGCGAATCTCCACAGGAAGGCGTTCATAGCAAGTCCAGAAGCTGGAAGCCGTTTTGTGTATCAAAGGTCTTTCGTCAATCCTGCTTCGTGCTCTGCAAGCGCCGCATTGATAAGGAAATCAAGCTTTCCTGCATTGGAGTCGTCTTCCAGTTGTTTATCCCAACGCGCTTGCTCGAATTCGATAAACCATTCACGGAGTTTTGAAAAAGAATCGTCATCCAATTCCGCAATATGTTTTTCTAATAGCTCCACTTGAGTCATTCTACCCTAAAAAATTTTTAATTTTTGCACCTACAAGGGTATTGCCCTCATCAGGTTTCTTTAGAATTGATTTTACCCAACAACAGTTGAACCTCAATTGTAACCCGGAAACACTCGCACTCCGTTACATCTCAACTCTTGAGCAGCAGTACTTACTTTGTCTTTGTCGAAATAACTACCTTTTGAAGTATAACAAACAATTATAGCCCATCAAAACGCATCACCCCAAAACAGACCAAAGGGGCCACCCCCGTTTCAGACAAGCGTCTTTATCCTGAGTCTTACCCTTTCAATAATTGCATTGGCAACCTATACGCCTCCTTCCTCTAAGCATTCGGCTTTATCAAACATCCGTCGTGGTCTGATACACCTTTGTGCGATGCCAGTCGAGATAGTGTTCATGTTCCGGTGCCAGCCAGCGAAGTGCGAGATCGTCATGCAATTGCAGGCTGGAAATCTGCTGCGGTGCAAGCTTTGGTGAGCAGAGCAGCCGACCGGCGGTATCGAATGAGATCAAACCGCGATCGAAGAGAGCATCGAGATTGGCGGAGAGCAAAAAACCGTTGAAAACATCGAGCCGTTCTTCATCATTGTCGCAATTTGCCCAAGGTTTTGCGTGGCTTGCCCGAAGGATTTCAGGCAGGTCAATGCCGGTGACGGCACAGGAACCTGCCCAGTAATCGAGGAGTACCTCGCGAAACGTATCCTGGCCGACGCGCTGCCTGACCAGTCGTTCCACTTCGGTACTGCCCGGCAGGACGTTTTTCAGCTCTTCCTTGACTCTGACGGCGTATGTTCGGACTGCCTGATCGGGAAGAGACTGGGCAAGTTCGGCAGCCCGACGCAACAGTCGTGAAAGCAGCTCAATCGCGGGTACAATTATTATGTTCTGTTCACAAACAATACCATTGAAAGAGCGGAGCAATTCTTTATGAATAAGTGGAGATGAGAGTTGAAGATATAAAGACCCCGCAGTATCGTCCGATGAAAGAGTTGCCTGGGCCTGATGGCGGGCAGAGGCTACTATGAGAGCATGTTCATGGCTTTCGATGACATTTTCCCAGCCATTTTCCCTGCCGGCTTTCTCGATCAGGACTCGTTCAAGGGTGTTCATGCTCAATTTTCTCCAACTGTTTCGGGTGCTGGTTGGTTACAGACCAAGCATTGCCCAGAGTGGTGCCAAATCATCGGGCAGAGTACGGGTACGGAAAATTTTCAGGCGACGTTCTTCTGCTGTTTTTTGACCAAGCAATTGATCAAGAGCAGGATGAACCACCGATTGATAGAATAATTTCCCATGAATCCAGCGGTGAAGCTGTTCTGAAACCTCTTTGGTATTTACTGTGGCATGAAGGGTCTGAAACGCTTCAAATATCTGCTGTGGCTCCAGAAATTTGTGCCATTCATTCAGAATTGTCTGAATAACAGTGTCGTCCTGCGCCTTATCCACATCCAGCAAGGCCTCCTTGAAACCTAAAGCCCTCAACCCACTCCAGAGCGGATTAATGACCGACCAGAGCACTTTCTCAAGGAATATGCTGAAGGCCGTGACATCGTCGCTCCCTTCAACCAGCAGAAGCCGTTTTCCTGTCTGACCGACACGTTCCTCCTTGATCCGCTGGATCGTTGCGGCAATTTTGCTCATGGCAACACCCCCAGTTCAACCCGTTTACCCTTGGACTCATAGCGGTTCCAGACATCCGGGATATGGGAGGTAATCAAGAGCTGCCCCTTTTTGGTGGAAACCAACGTCTCCAGGCTAGCCAGCAAACCGGAGATTAACGAAGGGTGGAGATACAGGTCGGGTTCATCAATAAGAACGATTCCACCATCTTCAAGCCAGCGGCTCAGGAGAAAAATCATGATAAGCACCTGATGCTCGCCAGCGCTTAATTCATCAATCGAGTGGCTCTTTCCCCTTTGTCCGGTCAGCTTTATGCGTATCCTGTTTTCACCCGGCTTAATATCCGGATCAATTTCCTTGCCCGAAAGGAACGTATTCAAACTTCGGACAACTTCATGATATTTCTGAAGTTTCACTGTTTTCAGGTTTATCAGCGATGCCTCAAGTTGCCCCTGCCAATATTTTGTTGCCTGATATCTGACCAACCAGCGCAAACGGGATGTTTCCGGCACATGCTCCCCAATATTTTTTTCAGGTGTTACCCATCTTCGTTCTTCGGCATCAAGAAAAACCATGTTTGGAATATCCACTTTATCGAATGTCAGGATCATCTTCTTTCGTGCATCGCTCCAGGAATTCAGCCAATCAACGGTTGGAATGGAGAGTGTTCTTTTCGGCTTGCCGGGCTTCCCTGTCCGTTCAACGCTCTCCCCGATCCATTGAATCCCGGGAAGCTGCTCTTTCAGCTTTTCGCACCAGAGAGCCTCGCCGAAAATAATTCCAATCTCATTTGCCATCATCGGAGTATCTGACAAAACCATGGCAACGCCGCCCCATTTCTGAAGCCACTCTCGTGGATTTCTTGTTTGAGGCAATGCTTTTCTGGTATCAAGCCAGATGCCCAGCGCCTCCCAAAGCATGGCGCACACTCTCAGAATTGAGGACTTGCCTGATCCATTGGGGCCAGTAATAAGAACAAGATTTTCTATTGTCCCGTCCCATTCATTGGCAAAATCAACGCTCTGATCTCCCAATGGGCCAACTTCATGAAAATGAAGAGATCTGATTTTCATATAAAACTCCTGTGCATGACGTTAATTCACCACGTTCCAGCGCGTCCCGATCCGCAAGCACGAGACGAATTGGTTAGCCCCAAAAAGCGTTATTGATGTAGTATTGAGATTGAAATTCACCTTGAAAGTTTTGAAGCAGTTCAGGCTATGTTATGCTAAATTGCAATAAAAATAACCATTATAAAGCCTCGTTAACAGAATTATTTTAAAGTAATTATCGTCTACTTGATCACAAGCTATGAATTAGTGTTGTCCTTAATCAGAAAAGCTGCTCACTCAGTGTTGCAAATTGCCATCCGGTTGCTGCGCTTTGTTCTATGCCTTGCTCGACCCTGCATCACAAGTCCTGCCTGGAATTTGTCAAACATTTGCGTTTAGTCAGCGGTGCAGTGACATAGTCTTCATCCAGGAATTCTGTCTAACGTGATGTGATAGCCTTTCCTGTCGGTATGAAAGGGTGCAATCCCCCGTTCCATATTCCCGCTACAATACATACAGTTCATCGTCTCCTCCTTCGTTTGTAATCGTATTCCCACTCTTCAAGGTTAGGAATAGACGCAGTGATGACAGCCAGATAATCCTCCTTCGGTGAGCAAACTACATGAATTGGTGTATCATCAAGCTTATAACCCGGAAGAAGGCAACTCTGTCCACGAACATCTTCAGGGTAATCCTCGACCAACTCCCCTCGTTCAACCACATTTCTGACCTCCGCAACCAAAATCATCCTGTCTGGTCGCGACATTTGCCGGACAGCATGCGGGAGATAGATGATCCTTTTTGCAGCACTTTTCTGGACAGAACTTTC
>CAJAAV010000202.1 GCA_903937835.1 uncultured Chlorobiaceae bacterium
TCTGCTGGAGCTGAAAAAGTTGCAGGAGCTGGCACTGCACGGGGGAGGCTATTGATGAATGATGGATGAGAAAATTAAACGTTAGATAAAGGCACACACGTTGCCTTTGACAGGTAAAATATGGCTGTTGAGAAAAAAGTATTACTCATTTTTATTCAAGCTGATAGCGGTGTTGATGGTGCAGCTTCCCTGGAAGATGCCTCAGCCAAACGGAGCCTCTTCAGCTCACTGAAAGACACCGCCCTGAGCAACATTATACGACGGGCACAGTTTGCCATTCCGCCGCTGGCGCTGATGATTCTCAGCTCCCAGAAAGTGCCGGGCGTGAGCCAGACCTTCTGCGACCTGCGTTTCGAGAAGCTGCCTCTCGACCAGCACTGGGATATGGCTGGTATCAGCGTGCAGACTGGCGCCGTCAGGCCAGCCTTTGAGCTTGCCCGGGCGCTTCGCTCCAGAGGCATCAAGGTGGTGCTCGGTGGCCCTTACGTCTCCATCTTCCCCGACCAGTGCCGCGATCATGCCGATGCGCTCGTCATTGGCGAAGCCGACGATATCTGGCACGAGGTGCAGGAGGATCTGCTTGCCGGTGCCCCTCAAGCCGGAGTACCGGGTTGCCACCTTTCCCGACCTCTCCATTGAGCGCGTTGTTGAGAAGAGCGCACTCGACATCCAGAGCTACTTCACCACCAACGTGGTGCAGACTACCCGAGGCTGCCCCTTCAGTTGCGACTTCTGCAACGTCCACGTCATGAATGGCCACCGTCTGCGCCACCGAAGCATTCCCGCCGTCCTCAGGGAGGTCGAAACTTTCCTGAAAGAGGACAAACGGATCTTCTTCTTTCTCGACGACACCATCAACGCCGACGAAGAGTATGCCGAACAGCTCTTTCGCCAACTGGAGCCCTTCAGGATCAAATGGGTAGGCCAGGCCACCACCGCCCTTGGCGAAAAGCCCCGACTGCTCGATGCCTTTGCCCGATCAGGTTGCGGCGCCCTCCTGATCGGCATTGAGAGCCTCACCGATGGCAGCAACCATGCCCACAAGAAGTTCCACAACCCCGCCGCCCGACAGGTGGAGTGCATCAAGCGTATCCGTCAGGCAGGGATATGCGTGTACGGTAGTTTCATCTACGGCCTCGACGAAGATACCCTCGAACTTCCCGCCCAACTCGAAGCCTTCATCGAAGAGACCGGCGTTGATGTGCCCGGCATCAACCTCCTGCGCCCCATTCCCGGCACCGGCGTTTTCAATCGACTGGCACTCGAAGGACGACTGCTCCACTCCCCGGATGACCACGATGCTTTCAAGTTTTCATGGGGGCAGGAGATGCTCTACAAGCCTCTGCGCATTCCGCTGCAAGAGTTCATTCCGAGTTATACGGCGCTCACCAGCCGCGTCTTTACCGTGCAGAACGCCGTGAAGCGGGCAATGCGTGCGCCCCGGCTTCGGTCGGCGGTGTTGATGTTCAATCTGCTGTACGTGCACATGTATGGGATGGCGCGGAAGGATTTGATGCGGCAGTTGGGGGGAATGGGGTGAGGATTTTGGATTATGAATTAAGGATGTTTGATGTAATGATGAATAAATCTTGCATATCACACTAATCCAACAAATCTTGAGTCAGGTAATGGAATGGATGCTTTGCTATACTGCGGTATGACACGCTGATGGCGAAAAATTAGGATACTATGGAAGCATAGGTGGGCTGAAAGTTTTGTACCTTGAAGCGTATTGCTTAATATGTCTTAAAATAAAACGTTACTATGGTCAATGTTCAGATATCAAGCGACATTATTCCGCTAAGAGAATTTAAAACAAGTATCACTGCTTGTTTAAAAAAAGCTCAAGAAAGTGGTCATCCACTAATTATTACGCAACATGGTAAACCTGCTGGCGTTTTACTTTCTCCTGCCGAATACGATGCCTTAGTGTATCAACAACAATTTATTGCCTCTATTCAGCGAGGCTTAGCCGATGTTGAGGCTGGTAATGTTTATACAACTGAAGAAGTAAGAGCCATTCTTACGGAAAAGCGCTTAGCACGGCAAAACGCATGAATGTTATTTGGTCAGCAGAAGCGCCGTATGAATTGGATCAAATTGAGCGGTTTATTGCACAAAATAATCCTCAAAGAGCATCAGAATTTATTGAAACCTTACTTCAAAGTGACGATTCTCTTGCTTATCACCCTGAGAAAGGACGGGTTGTGCCAGAACTCTCAATCGCTGCTTTTCGTGAAATTCTTGTAGGTCATTATAGGCTTATATACTATCGCTCTGCAGAGCGAATAGATATTTTAACCGTTTTTGAAGGTCATCGCTTACTTCGTTTAGAAGAACTTATGCATAACCCTTCGTAGCGCGAACCACATATCGAGGCGATCTGATTGCCGTAGGGCTGCAACGCATTCCGCTCTGACGAGGGTGTTTGTGAAACACCGGTAATAAAAGATAACTTGCGCAGGGACAGTTTTTTCCCAGTAACCAGCAAAAAGGAGGGGATGATGAAGTTCGTCCCGTAGTCAGTTGGCTGCTCATTCCGGCTTTGCTTTTGAGCTAAAGCGGAGCAAAAACAAGGTTGAGGAGAGCGGCTGTGAGGGACGAACTGCCGCACGCCTCAACCGAGCAGGTGGGCAAGAACTGCAGAAAGGCCGCCTTGAGGCGGCCCGACTTTTTTTTATTTTTGTCCTTGTCCCATCGACCGCGCACCACGCAGGTATTCAAAATCGGCAAGCCGATTGTTGACGATTACAAAAATTATCTCAACAGCTTTCCCAACGTCATGGATAGCCGAATTCATCAAAAGGTGCAGGAGGCGTTTGAAAAAGGGGGCTTATTTGCCAGCGCCTTTTTCTCTATTGCATCCTCATTCAATTTTTCGTATTAAAGCGATATAGCGAATATTTTTGCCCCGGGTGGACGAGTTCTGATGCGAGATAGGGAGTGGCTTGTACGTCGTGTTGACTACTCCAATGATGGTGGTTTATTGCTGAGTTGTGAAGGTGTCACTGAAAGGGAAAATAACAGAGTCTTTCATTGCAGTGGACGGGCTTGCAGCCAGATACTGAAATTTCCTCTTTAACCTCAATCTGATCACAGCGAAATTGAACGGAGAAACAATGCAGACAATAGTTATCAATGTCAATAATGATGTATTGGCAGACAAAGTCATGTGGCTTCTGGAACATTTCAAAAGCGAAGGATTGGAAATTGTATCAAAAGAAGATGCCTACGATCTGAAATTATTGAGAGCCACAAGAAATGAAGAATCTGTTCCGTTTGACGAGTATCTGAAACATGAAAATCTATATCCGTAAAAGTGCCATCAAAGATTTGAAATAGCCTGACGGCCAAAATAAGGAAAAAATTAACTCGGGAATTTGTGAACTGAAAAAATTCCCCGCAGTTTCGGGTGTGAAAAAACTGACAAATTTTGAACCTTCCTACCGTCTCAGGGTTGGTGATTACAGAATTCTGTTTGATGTGTCTGAAAATATGATTGAACCAGGCAGGATATTGCATCGGAAAGATAGCTACAAATAAACCTTGTCGGCAGGGGATTCAGATGACTACAGCGGAGAAATTGTATAAAGCAGCA
>CAJAAV010000203.1 GCA_903937835.1 uncultured Chlorobiaceae bacterium
GGGCCATCAACAATAGCGCAGATCCTGCCGATATGATCCTTGAAATCCTGCCAGGTAAAATTGGATGGATCCCCGACAATTTTAGCAATCAGTGACGGGTTGGTCGTCACGCCATCAAGGACGCCAAGTTCCTTTGCTGCCCGAATTTCTTCAAGATTAGCCGTATCAATAAAAAATTTCATTATTTCTCCTCAGATGTTTACCTGCTGACGATCAAGCATGGTATTAAAGTTTTTAGCCTGTCGACCTTCCCAGTTGCGTTTGTGATAGGCATAACCGGCAATAAGAGGCAGAGCAATGGTAGCCTCGGCAAAAACCATCTGCTCATGAACAGTATCAACCTTGCCCCACGAACTGGCCTCCTTGAGGGTTGAACCGGAAAGCGCACCATCACGCTCGTCAGCGACAGTTATCTGCACGGCATAAGTGTGCATGGACACATCTTCGTAACCGAGCACCTCTGCAGCAACAACAATATCCTGGGTAAAGTTTTTTGGAACTCCGCCTCCGATCATCAAAATCCCTGTTTTGTCATTCTCGATCTTGATTCTGGTCAATTCACGAAAATCCTTGACTGAATCGATGGCGACATGCTGATCGGGGTTGTTCCACTGGTGGCGTACCAGACCGAACCCGGCAGAGCAGTCAGAGAATGCCGGACAAAAAATCGGTACTCCCTTTTCATAAGCCTTGTAGACAATAGAGTTCCTGTCAAGATTATTTGCCGCAATATATTTACCCATCTCCACAATAAATTCACGTGAAGAGTAGGTTCCCGGCTGCATTGAGTTCGCAATAATCGCGGTGGTATCATCACAAACACGAAGATCATCTTCATCGATATAAGTATCGTAAATGCGGTCGATATGCAGCTCCCGGAGAATGGCATCGTCGATGAACTGGGTTCCCTTGTAGTGGCAGAATCCAAGAGCTTCAAAAAAGTCCTGATCAACAATATTGGCGCCGGTCGAAACAATGGCATCAACCATATTGTTGTCAATCATATCAATAATGACCTGCTTTAATCCAGCGCTGATGAGTGAACCGGAAAGGGTAAGAATAACCGCACACTCCTTGTCCTGCTGCATGAGATCAACAATAGATGCCGCTCTTGCCAGATTCCTTGCCTGAAATGCGGTATCGCTCATCTGGTCGATGAGAGGGACAATATTCAACTGCTTGATATCAATATGGCGTACCGGCGCGCTCAGTAACTCCTCTTTGCTGAATCCTGACGGCATAACTGCTCCCGATGTGATTAAAAATGACGAAATAAAAAAAGAGAGTAAGCTGACTATATCACACACTCAAATTACCGGATGCTGCTTCCTTCCGGATCTGACATGGTTGGGCAACTGAGCGTTGTATAGGACTTACTCTCCAAAGAGGCAGGTTTTCGAATTCTTATTCTCCAATATGAAACGAAAACAAGTGCGAAAATATACTACATAGTGAGCTGAAAACAAAAAACAAACAAATACCTTTTATCTTTCTGTCAACTGTTATAACTTCAGGGACATCGAAAGCTTTACATGGAAAACTCTACGACCCTGCCTGATACAGCCGCCTTCTCTGCCGGTTGGTGCGGCAACAATAATTTTTATGGAAACACAGCGGATTTTAAGTGGAATGCGCCCAACCGGCAAACTCCATCTCGGACATTATACCGGCGCTCTTGAAAGCTGGGTTGAGCAGCAAAATCTGCTTGACGAAAAGGGTTCAAGGGCTTATGAAACATGCTTCCTCATTGCTGATTATCACAACCTGACGACCTCGCTTGATACCGGAGAGATCTATAATCATACCATCGACATGCTGATCGACTGGCTTGCGGCAGGCATTGATCCTGATAAAAGTCCGGTTTTTCGCCAGTCGCAGGTCAAGGAACATGCTGAACTGTTTCTGATTTTCGCCATGCTTATCACTTCGTCGCGCCTCGAAAGAAACCCTACCCTGAAAGAGCAGGTACGCGACCTGAATATGGAATCGATGATTTATGGCCACCTGGGTTACCCGGTTCTCCAGGCGGCAGATATTCTTCTCTACAAAGGTAATGTTGTGCCCGTTGGTGAGGACCAAATCCCTCATGTTGAAATTACCAGAGAGATTGCACGTAAATTCAACAACCATTACCCTCACCCTGTTCTCGGAGAGGTCTTTGCTGAACCCGCCCCAAAAATCACAAAATTCTCACGACTTGTTGGTCTTGACGGAAAAGCTAAAATGTCAAAGTCTCTTGGCAATACCATTCTGCTGGCAGACGGGCCTGACGAGGTTCTGAAAAAAATGCGCACGGCGGTAACTGATACCCGGAAAATCCGGAAAAATGACCCTGGACACCCTGAGGGCTGCGCGGTGTTCAGTTATCATGCCAAATTTGCTCCTCCCGAACAACTTTGCACTATAGAGGAGGATTGCCGTGCGGGGACGCTTGGCTGTGTGGACTGCAAGAAACTTTGCGCGGCAAATATTTCGCGGGATCTTGCCCCGCTGATTGAAAAACGCCGTTATTATGAGATGCATATCGATCTTTTAAAAGAGATCCTCTTTGAAGGAGAAGTTAAGGCGCGGCTCATTGCCAACCATACCATGCAGGAGGTGAGAACTGCCATGAGACTTGGCGAAACAACCATCTCCACCCATCACGGACAAGCCAAATGCTGAACAAACAAAGACACGCATTTATCTTTGATATGGACGGGGTGCTGACTGATAATATGCGCTTTCATGCCGACTCATGGGTTCAACTTTTCAGAGATTTCGGTCTTGAGGGACTTGATGCTGAACGCTACCTGGTAGAAACTGCGGGCATGAAGGGCCTTGACGTGCTCCGCTACTTTCTCGACCCGAACATCAATGAAGCTGAAGCTGGTCGGCTTACGGAACTCAAGGATTTTCTTTACCGTGTCACCTCTCGCAAGCTCATTAAACCATTGGCAGGACTTGAGGCGTTTCTTGATGCCGCCAAAACCCGAGAAGTGCTTCTTGGAATAGGCACTGGCGCCAGTCCAAAAAATATTGATTATGTTCTTGGGATTCTGAACCTTACTGAAAAATTCCAGGCTATTGTTGACCCCTTTCAGGTTCCTCGCGGCAAACCACATCCGGACATTTTTTTGCGTGCAGCCGAACTTCTTGGGGTTCACCCTTCAGCATGTATTGTTTTTGAGGATGCCCTGCCCGGGGTTGAAGCTGCGCAAAAGGCTGGCATGCATTGCGTTGCTGTAACGACGACAAACCGTGCCGAAGCATTCAGCAGTTTCGAAAATATTGTACAGGTTATCGACGATTTTACACAGCTTCGTCCTGATGATCTTCTTGAAAAGCTCTCCAGAAGAGAACACGTGACACTTATATAACGAATCTTATGCTCGAATTTTTTCTTCCTGTCATCCAGAGAGCCCTCTGCTCGGCAGGCGTGACCACCGACAAGCCAATCCGTCTCGAACAGCCTTCTGACAAGAAGTTTGGAGACTTTTCGACAAATATAGCCTTGCTTGCCGCAAAAGAGTGCAAGAGAAACCCCCGTGAACTCGCGCAGGAAATTATCCCGCATCTGATGTTTCCGCCGGATACTGTTGCTAAAATTGAGGTGGCAGGAGCGGGATTCATCAACTTTTATCTTACGCCGCTCTTTATCATGCAGTCCGTAGAGCAAGTGCTGGTTGAGGGAGATGAATACGGGAAAGGAAACATCGGCCAGGGCAAAACGGCTATCGTTGAATATGTCAGTGCCAATCCAACCGGCCCGCTGACCATAGGACGTGGCAGGGGGGGGGTACTCGGAGATTGTATAGCGAATCTTTTTGAAACGCAAGGATATGAGGTCACACGGGAGTACTATTTCAACGATGCTGGCCGGCAGATGCAGATTTTGGGGGAATCGGTACGGCTTCGTTATCTGGAGTGCTGTGGCAGAGAGACAGAGTTTCCCGCCACCCATTATCAGGGCGAATACATACGGGAGATTGCAGAAGGGCTGTACTCCGATCATGGAACAACGCTGGAAATAAACAGTGACCTCGATCTCTTTAAAAAGAGTGCTGAAGAGATCATTTTCAAATCGATACGCACAACACTCGGCCGACTCAGCATTCGGCATGACTCGTTTTTCAATGAACATACCCTCTACAACCCCGACATTCACGGGATATCGGCAAACCAGAGAGTTATAGATGAGCTCAGAAAAAAAGAGTTTATCTCAGAATATGACGGGGCTGTCTGGTTTCTGACAACGAAGCTTGGCCAGGAAAAGGACAAGGTTCTCATCAAATCATCGGGCGAACCGAGCTACCGATTACCTGATATTGCATACCACATCACAAAGTTCGAACGGGGCTACGACATAATCATCAATGTTTTCGGCGCTGATCATATCGATGAATATCCGGACGTTCTTGAGGCTCTCAAGATTCTCGATTATGATACTGACCGTATCAAAATAGCCATCAACCAGTTTGTAACAACAACGGTTGATGGACAAACCCTTAAAATGTCGACAAGAAAAGGGAATGCTGATCTGCTGGACGACTTGATTGATGATGTCGGCGCAGATGCCACACGACTCTTTTTCATCATGCGCGGCAAGGACTCTCACCTTAACTTCGATATCGAACTGGCAAAAAAACAGTCCAAAGAAAACCCGGTCTTCTATCTGCAATATGCTCATGCGCGAATTTGCAGCCTTTTACGCATGGCTCAGCAGGAAACGGGGTTTAACCCTTCAGACAGCACTGCAGAGTACCAGTTACTGTGCCAGCTCAGCTCTCCTGCTGAAGTTCAGCTTGGCTTTGCGCTGCTTGACTATCCCGATATGATAAAAACTAGCCTGCGCATGCTTGAACCACAAAAAATGGTTGAGTATCTGCACTCTCTGGCTGAACTGTTTCACCGCTTTTATCAGGAGTGCCCTATACTCAAGGCTGAACCTGATATCTGTAACGCAAGACTTTTTCTTTCATTGGCGACACGCCAGGTGCTGCGCAACGGCTTCAGGATTCTTGGCGTCTCTGCCCCTGAGTCGATGTAGAGAAGTGGAGTCAGCGGTAAAGAGCGTGCTGGTTAATGTAACGGCGCACAGAATCTGGAACAAGCCTGGAAATTGATTTACCAGCAGCCGCAAGCTCCCTGACCTCAGTTGAGGAAACCGGACAGACGAAATCGATAAATCTTGTAGCCACTGCATTGGGAGTGAGACAGGAGGTGCGGCTCATCTCTATTGACGATCTTCCAAACACCACGACATCACACAATAACAACAGCGTCTCATGCTCCTTCCACGACGAAAACTCCCTGAAGCTGTCTTCCCCGACGAGCAGGGTCAACCGGTCGTGCGGGTAACGTGCATGGAGATAACGCAAAAGATCAACCGTATATGATGCGTGCCGTTTTTCCAGTTCCCATCCGCTGACCTCGCAGCATGAGCCCGTACGATTTATTTCCGAAGAAATGAGCTCGGCCATCCTCATTCTATGACCATCACCAGCCTCCCTGTGCTGCTTGAAGGGATTATTTGATACCGAAATAATCAACCGGTCAATTTCAAGCAGCTCTTTTGCAAACAGGCAGAGAGCAAGATGCCCATTATGCGGCGGATCGAATGTACCTCCTAAAACAGCCAGATGCACGATTGGTGCCCTCAGTTTTTGCTATTCTGAGTTATTGTATCCCTGATCACCTGCATTTCTTTCCGTTTTTCGGGAAAAAGCTGCAAATATTGATCAAGCGCCAGCCCCGCGTCAAACCACTTTTTCCGCTTGATCAGCACATCAATCTTTCCTTCAAGAGCGGGCTGATCATAAATGGTATCAGGATAATGCGCGATAACCTCGTCGTAGAATATACCTGCTGCCTTATATTTTCCGAGCTGTACATACTGGTGTGCTATAGAGAATGAGTTTTTTGCCAGTTTCTCTCTCATTGTCCTGATTGCTTTTCCCGAATATCTCAAGCTGTCAATACGGGATAACTGGGTAATTGCCGATGCGTAGTTCTGCTTATAGGATATGTTTTCGGGATTAATCTTAAGCAGCTCACTCAATGTCTTGACATCGCTGACGATCTTTGATGAATCAGCCACAGGATAAAGCTCCTGATAAAGGGAGAACTGCTCTATTGATTTACGGGTATACTGCTGATCCAGCTCAAAATGAGGAGAGAGCTGTTCATAGGACTTTGCCATCATAAACTGGGATGTTCTGGCATAAGGTGTAGAAGAGATCTGCTGCACACGGGAAAACATCTCTGCTGCAAGCATATAGTCGCCAGAATGGTAATAAGACTCACCAAGAAGGTACAGGACATCATCCTCAAGCGCCGTTGCACGAGCGGGAAAAAGCAATGATTCGAGCCTGAGAATAGCTGCCGAATAATCTCCTTTTTCGTACAGTTTCACCGAGCTTGCATAACCCTCATTAACAAGTGAATTAGGTGTTGTTTCGGGCTTTGAGGAGGAGCAGCCAGAGCTAAAGAGGATTCCTGTTGTAAAAAGCATCAGCGCTGAACGTGAAAAGAATCTGTAACCCGACATAGAATAACTCCATTATTCTTTTTAAAAAAGGAGAACACGCAAAAGCTCAAAAAGTGAGAACAAGGACAATGATATATATTTGTGGAGCTTAGGGGAGTCGAACCCCTGACCTTCTCATTGCGAAC
>CAJAAV010000204.1 GCA_903937835.1 uncultured Chlorobiaceae bacterium
CTTCCTTGAAGAGGCCTGCGAATCGCTGCGCGGGAACATGGATGCTTCGGAGTTCAAGGAGTATGTCATTGCCATGCTCTTTCTGAAACGAGTCAACGACCAGTTTGCTCTTGAACGCCTGATGCGGAAAGGGCAGCTTGAAAAACGAGGTGTAGCAGGCAAAGAGCTCGAAAAGGGTCTTGAGCGTGAAGATGCCTACAAGTTCTTTGTGCCGCAGCGTGCCCGCTGGGAAAAAATCAAGCATCAAAAGCAGGAGGTTGGCTCTGAGCTGATGAAAGCCTTTGCCGAGCTGGAAGAGAAGAATCTCGGCAGCCTTGAAGGCGTTCTGAAACCGATCGACTTCAATAAAACCTTCGGCAAAAACAACAAGCGGATTACCGATGCCGACATGGTTGAACTCATCGCCCATTTCGACAAGGTGGTGCTCACCGACGACAACCTCGAATTTCCCGATCTGCTTGGTTCTGCCTATGAATACCTGATCAAATACTTTGCCGACAGCGCAGGGAAAAAAGGGGGCGAATTCTATACCCCTCGCACTGTTGTCAAGTTGCTGGTAACCATTCTCGACCCGGCGCAGGATGCCGAGATCTGCGATCCCACTGTTGGCTCGGGCGGTATGCTGATTGAATCGTTCAACTACGTCGAAAGCAAGTATGGCAGCGCCAGACAACTGACTCTCTACGGTCAGGAAAAGAACGGAACCACCTGGGGTTTGTGCAAACTGAACATGCTCTTTCATGACATTCTGGATGCACAGATTGAAAACGGCGATACGCTCAATGAGCCAAAGCACAGGGAAGGGGCGGAGCTGAAACGGTTCGACATTGTCATTGCCAATCCGCCCTTTTCGCAGAACTATTCCACCGACAGCATGAAGTTCAAAGATCGCTATCAATTCTGGATGCCGACCAAGGGCAAAGCGGATTTCATGTTTGTCCAGCATATCATCAGCACGCTCAAATCCACCGGGCGCATGGCGGTGATTATGCCGCATGGTGTTCTTTTCCACACCCAGCTCCGAAGATATCGAGAAGATAGCATACGTCTATCGGAACAGACGGTCGCTCAACAAATACAGCAAACTGGTGACGGTTGCAGAGCTGGAAAAAGAGGAGTTCAACTGCAACATCCGGCGCTATGTCGATAACAGCCCGCCCGCCGAGCCGCACGATGTTCATGCGCATCTGCATGGCGGTATCCCGGGGGCAGAAGTTGAATCCCTTGTCGAGTACTGGAAGAGCTACGCCGGTATTCGTGAACAACTTTTTGTGCCGGTCAAGAACAGCTACTGTGAATTTGTTCCGTCCATTGCAAGCAAAGAGAGTTTAAAAGCATTTTTGGATGCCAGCAGCGAACTGAAAAGCAAACACCTGGAGTTTGCACAAAGCCTTGCCGACTGGTGGAAAGAAAACCTGCCAGCTATGGAAGATTTGCCAGCAAAGCAGAACGTCTATGACCTCTACCACGCTTTTTCTGCAACCATAGCTGATCGCATCAGCAAGCTTGGTATTCTGGATGAGTTCAAAAGTCGTGGCGCCTTTGCCAGTTACTGGAACGCCCTTTTTACCGACCTTCGCAGCGTCTCAGCCAGTGGATGGAATGCCGACCGCTGAAGCCCGGCAACTCATTCTTGCCCGGTGGGAACGGACGCTTTACGTAACGGTTGAAGAGTACCTTGCCCAATACAGCCGGGCGCTCCGCTCAAACCTCGAAAGGCTCTGGGAGAAATACCATCAGCCATTGCACAGCATTCTCAAAGAACGGGATGCTGCGAGTGTTGAGCTGGCAGGGTATTTGACGGAGTTGGGGTATGAGTGATGAATTTGGGTGGGGGTTTGTGGAGGAGTTCCGTTGACAACTCGGGGGGCAAAGGCGGTTGACATCTTTTTCGGGTAGATGTGTTTTGATGGGCTGAGATTGTTTCGTTATAATACGCAACATCTTTGTTCTAAAAAGGTAACCACTGTTTATGGGCTGTAACCAGTGTTTTTATACTGATCAATATAAAAAGCCTGCATAAAATTCAGTAAAAGTTATAACTTATTTATTTGTATTTAATTGTTGGTATTATAGGTGTTTTTCGGTTGGTGTCATTATATGGTTAGTAATTCAATAATCTGCCGTTGGGCGGATCAATTTCATAATTATTAGGACTAACGATAAACTTGGAGTACGCATCGCATGAAGCGATCATTGAAGATGTCAGTTGTAGCCGGTGACGCACTCACCATTAAGGGTGATGTCTTGGTACTTAAGTACGCCCAGAATTTCTACGGATTGGACAAGATTGTCTATTCCCTACTTTCACAAAAGGGAACGATACCCGTCCTTCCCGATGTTGATGATGACGTGATCATAGAGACACGCGGTGCTTTGGGAGTAGACAACATTCAATTCGTAGGTGTCAAGCCGCTTAGGCAATTCAACTATTCAGGGATTCGTGATTTTGCGAGACGGTCGCTTGTGTCGCTTGCGCGCAAGGCACCGACTGCCCGCCACATAGTATTCACTATACATGGTCCTGGTTATGGCCTTGACGAAACGGAGGCATTTGAATCCGAAGTAGCAGGGATAGTAGAAGCTGTAACAAGCGGGGCTTTTCCGGTAGCAATCGAGTCAATAACGTTCATTGAGTATGCTCAAGGACGCGCCGATCGTCTCACCAAGTCCCTTAAAAAACTATTCCCGATGGGTGAACTGCCAATTGACGGATACAGCTCTATATCGGAACTGACTGCAGAATCGCAAGATACCCTCCGAACAGTCGGTTACGCATCGGCTGGAAAGCCGCATGTATTTGTGGCGATGCCGTTCGCCGCAGAAATGGATGACATCTACCACTATGGAATTCAGGGGGCGGCTAACGCGGCCGGACTACTCTGTGAGCGCGCCGACCTTTCCGTTTTTACTGGCGATGTCATGGAATGGGTAAAGGCACGAATTGCATCGGCTAAGTTAGTGATTGCAGACCTTTCGTCGGCCAACCCTAACGTTTATCTGGAAGTTGGGTACGCTTGGGGTTGTCGTGTTCCTACAGTCCTTCTGGTTAAGGAAGCCAACGATCTAAAATTTGACGTGAAGGTACAGCGCTGTATTGAGTACAAATCTATCAAACAGTTAGAAGAATCCTTGCGCATTGAGCTAACAGGGTTGACTCAGGCGATCCCCCAGCTTCGTGCTTGAAAGATGCTTAACCTTGCTTTTGAGGTGCCAGATGTAGTAGGGCGGTTCTGAGCCGATGGAGCTTTTTGCAGATGCAACTGAAACCAAGCAATTTAATCGGTAACGATGGGAGCGAACGTTTTATGCAACGGTTGAAGAGCGTGTTGCCCAGTACCGCCTGATGATCCGCTCAAGCCTCGAAAAGAGATGTGTTCAGATGTACCGAACATGTTTGCTATACTGCAAAAGGTTGTTGTTCTGACAAAGCAACCACTGTTGATGTACTGATAGCAGTGTTTTATGATGATCATTACGTGGTTTCTGATTATCTTCATTTCTAATTTGAATAAGGTGCCAACATATTGCTTTTGAATGGGTTGTATATTTCTTTTTTATTGTATCGCAAGTTGGAGTGGAATATTCAAAAGAAGTTTATCTCATCAGTACCGTTTTTTTTCTTGACAATATCAATTTGCATTGGCTGATCCAAGACTACCATTATGGCATTAGAATCCCGACTTTCTACATCACCCTTTCTTGATGATCGCCAGTGGCGGAGCCTTTTGCGCGACATTCATGCAGGGCAGGTGCTTCCAGTCATAGGGCCGGAGTTGGTGACCATTACAACTGCCGATGGGCAGCAGATTTCCCTGTACCGCCATCTTGCCGCCGAACTTGCCAAACGTCTCAGGATTCCAATCCCCCAGGGAGAAGCCCCTACGCTGAACGCCGTAACCTGCTCCTGGCTCTTGAGCGGCAACTCATGCAAAGAGATTTATGATGAGGTGCGGGATCTGGTGGACAAGCTTGATGCTCAACCCTCAAGAGCGCTGCTTGATCTGACCTCGATTAGCGATTTCGCGCTTTTTATCTCCACAACCTTTGATCCGTTGATATCGCAAGCCCTTGAGCACAACAACCCCGGCTTTCTGCCGGAACAGAACGGTCTTGATTTTCATCCGAGCAACCCCCGGGATCTACCCTCGCAACTGCCAGCGCCTTTTCTCTTTCACATTCTTGGCACACACAATACCTACCCGGATTTTGTGATATGGGAGGAAGATTACATCGAGTATATCTGCGGGCTGCTGGAGAAGCAGGATAATCTGCGGTTGGTTTTTGACCACCTTCGCAATAAAGACCTGCTCTTGATCGGTTCTCCATTTAACGACTGGATTGTCCGTTTTTTCCTTCGTGTAGCAAAAGGAAAGCGCTTTTCAGCTCCTCGTGAGCAGGGTCGTCTCGACTATGTTGCAGACGAACCGGGTACAATAGCGCCTCCGACGATCTTCTTTTATGAACAGGAGGTAGGCTCTACTCGCATTATTCCTGGCAACCCGAGTGACTTCGCCTGCGAACTGGCCCGGCAGTGGAGAGAATGCTACTCTCTGTCAACTGGTGGTGACCTCCTGCAATCAATGAGTGACGAGTTGCCTCGTGGCAGTGTTTTCATCAGTTATTCTCATGACGATCAATCAGCCGCCCTGGAGCTGGCCCGTGGTCTGATGGCTGCCAAAATACCGGTATGGCTTGACAAAAAAAGACTCTCCGCAGGCGAAAACTTTGAGCGCCAGTTGGAAAATGCTATTAAAAATGAGGCAAGCTTTTTCATTTCGCTTATTTCAAAAAATACCGAATCAGACAAGACCCGTTATGTTCACCGGGAACGTGCGTGGGCAGCTCAGCACCAGGTTGATGGCTTTGTCTATTATATTCCAGTGCTGATTGATAAACTGGCAACCGTTGAATATGAACCGCCACAGCTTTCCGCTATTCACCGAACACTGTTGTTGCATGGAAGAGTCACTTCGGATTTTGCCCGGCGGATGCAAAGTCTGGTAGAGGAATACCGCAACTCCGGCAGACCAAAAGGGTAATGAGAGAGCCGTTCGACAAGAAGCTATGAACTGTAACCCATGAAGAGTACAACCCTGAAGCCCGACGACAGTCCTCTGATTGTTGACGACCAGCACCCCTGGCTTGGCCTCAATGCCTACACCGAAGAGAGCCAGGCATACTTCTTTGGCCGCAACACAGCGATCAATGAGCTTTTCACCCGTGTCAGGGAAAACAGGCTCACAACTCTTTTCGGTCAGTCCGGACTCGGTAAAACTTCACTCCTTGGGGCCGGTCTGCTCCCAAAACTCAAGGTAGAGGGTTATAGACCGCAGTTGATCCGGCTCAATTTTTCTGAAGATGCACCGTCACTGGTCGATCAGACCCGTCTCGCTCTCTGCAAGGCGCTTGGAGTAGAGAGCCTGAAACCCGACGCTACCCTGTGGGAAATTCTTCATCATCTTGATTCCCGTCCGAAGGATTTGCTTCAATCTCCGCCGGTGCTTGTTTTTGACCAGTTTGAAGAGATCTTTACCCTCTCCGCTTCACGACAGGCAGAAGTTGTTGCATGGTTTACCCAGATAGCTGATCTGGTAGAGAACCGCCCCCCCGCCTTTTTGCAGAAACAGTTTCGCAGTGACCGCCAACAAGCCAGCAAGTTTGACACAACAGTAACTCCTGTCAGGATTGTGCTCGCATTGCGGGAGGATTATCTCTCTCATCTGGAGCGCTGGAAAAGTGTGATGCCTTCGCTTATGCGTAACCGGATGGCGCTGCATTTGCTGAGCGGCCCGGAGGCGCTTGAGGCAGCGGTGTGTCCCGGCAAAAAGGGTAGCCACCCCATTGTTTCCGAAGAGGTGGGGATGCAGATTGTACGCAAGGTTGCGCGCCGTCCTGACAACACGCCAATGGATGAGATTGAGGCTGTCCCGCCGTTTTTAAGCCTTCTCTGCGAACAGTTGAACGCAGCTCGCCTGAAAAACTCTCCCCAAAGCGCAGAGATAAGTTCCGGGCTGGTGACGACTCTTGGAGATGATATACTGAGTAATTACTACGAAGAGAGCTTCGCCAACCATCCTGCTGCACTGCGTCACTTTGTTGAGGATCAGTTGGTCAGTTCCAGCGGCCATCGCAACACACTGCCCCTTGAAGATGCTGAAATTGAACTGAAAACAGTGGGAGTGCAAAATGCCCTTCAGGCCATCAACGCCCTGATTTCCAGACGGCTTCTGGCCGCTGAAGAGCGCAACGGTATTACCCGTTTGGAGTTAACTCACGATCTGCTTACACCACTTGCCGTTCGTTCCCGCACTACCCGACGGGAACGGGAGGCATTGAATAAAGCCAGGCAGCAAAAACGACGGCAAATACAAATAGCTTCCGCTTTGACGTTGCTGGTGGTGCTGTTTGCCTCTTTGGCTGCTTATAGCTGGAAATCGAATCAGCGGGCATTGCAAACACTGAGCCGGTCAGACTTCATCCAGGGTTCAGAGTATCTGGAGCAAGATCGTTCAAGTGAAGGTATGGCATATCTCGCACGCGCAATTCGTACTGACAACACAAACCTCAGTGCTGTTGCACGGCTTTATTCTGCTCTTGTCTATACAGTCTATCCTTTTCCTTTATTCCCGCCCATGCAACATCAGAGCTCGGTAAACTCAGCGGCATTCAGCCCTGACGGTCGCTTTGTCGTCACCGCTTCGTCTGACAAGACCGCGAGGGTATGGGATGCCCAAACCGGAAAACCCGTCTCTCAGCCCATGCAACATCAGAGCAGGGTAAACTCAGCGGCATTCAGCCCTGACGGCCGCTCTGTCGTCACCGCTTCGTCTGACAAGACCGCGAGGGTATGGGATGCCCAAACCGGAAAACCCGTCTCTCAGCCCATGCAACATCAGAGC
>CAJAAV010000205.1 GCA_903937835.1 uncultured Chlorobiaceae bacterium
ATATTAACAATTCTGTGGCACCACCTTTTTGAGGTTTTCAAAACATCGGATAAGGAAAAACAATGAGTTACAGAGTTTTTTAGGGCTAAAATCAACCCCAACTGTAGAAGACCAGTTATAACTATAGGCCGTGCCAACCATTGTCTCGGAGGTCAGGCGATATTCGATGCCGAGCGTTGTGCCAAGGCCATCCGAATGATATCCTTTCGAATTGTCTCTGGAGGAACGATTGGATACAGCGCCATTGCCATGCATGAACACGGCCCATGAGTTTGACCCGGTTCCTGATGCGCCAGAGCTCTTCGCGGTCGCGACGTTGAACAGATCAAGCCGGTCGAACATGGTATCGACAAAGGCGTCCGCTACACCAAATCCAAGCTCGCAGCTTGAGGCGAAAGTCGCAGGGGCGTTGAGGCGATTGGCGATGTATTTCGCCACAATGGCAAAGCCAGCCGAAGTCAGATGCAACTCATCGACATAGAACAAATATTCGTTCACCTGGGCTGAATTACCCGGTATCGGGCTTGTTGTAGCGTATTTCAGTCCGTAAAGCGACGGATTGGCCTTGATATTCGATTCGATCACGGCAAGGTCGACATATTCGACCCGCACGCCTGAGGCTGCCACTTTCGACAGATTTTGCCGCATTAAGTCATTATAGGCCTGGCTATAGGCCGACCCAAGAGGGACGCGATCCTTGTAGATTGGGTTTGCTGTCTCCGGGAGGTCGGCGACATTGCCGGCGGTGAAAACAAGCGTTTTGGCACCCGCGCCGATAAGTGTGTTGATACCAGCTATTGCGTTGTCTGCCGAAGCCGCAGCGGCAGAAGAGACACCCGACATTGTGTCTGTGCCGTATCGATAATAATCACGTGCGTCATTGCCACCGATGTTGAGCGTCACCAACGCATTCGGAGCGATGACCTTATCGACAGCCAGAAACCTTTGCAACTCATAGGTGAAGCCCGGCAGACCAAGATATTCATTAGTTGCCCCGGTTTGCGCTCCACCGAGGGCATAATTTGCCGGTGAGATGCCATAAAGGCTCGACAATGTGTCGACATAGTTGGTTCCACCGCTGAACCTTCCGGTCGGATATAACGTGTTGACATCCTTGAGTGTACTTGCGTAGGCAGGGATCGTCGCCATGATGTTCTGAATGTTGCCGGTATCGGCATAGCTATCGCCGAAAGCAACGATCGAGGAATATTGCTGGGCATTAGCGCCAGCGAAAGGCGTGACGCTCAGGGCCAGCGCGGTCATCAAGGAGTATCGAACCTTCTTTGGTAAAAAATGGCGGCGGAAAAACGTGACGAAAAATCTTGCCAAATGTTCCAAAAGGAACTCGTGATTGTCCCGCTGAGCCATCGTCATTATTTTGTTTGATTTTTTGTTCCGCAATGAGCCTCCTTCACATACTCCCAAGTTATCGAAAATATGGAAAGAAAAGTATCGTTAACGATCGAATTTTTCAAAGACAAGTTCAGTGTACCTGCTTTGGCACTATCCAAAGTTCATATTACTTTAGGTTTGTCTTGTTTTCAAACCCTTTGAGCAGGACAGGGTTAACAGCAATGCCCGTTTGTTTGCTCACGAGTTCCGCAATTTTTGGCAGCGTTAGCCAGCTTGACAGAAAAAAAATATTGTACCTCTCTATTGGTTGGGCCAACGCTCAGTCGTTCGACGCCCGGTACGGATGCGTCGATTTTGCTATAGAACGATTCATTCTCTATCTTGTCCCAATAAAACCGCCTTGAACTGATGATTTTTGCTGAAGTTGTTCCGTCCTTGTTCCCATGTCGGTTTTTGAAATTTTTAACGTATTCAAAATAAAATGGATAGAATGGCTGGCGCAAATATAACAGATAAATTTATTGTTATTGGTGATAGAGTATTAATCAAACCAAAATCTCTGGACGAACGAACAAAATCGGGAATTTATCTTCCCCCTGGCGTTCAGGAAAAAGAGAAAATCCAGACCGGTTATATCATAAAAACCGGACCTGGTTATCCTGTTGGTCCACCACCGGAGTCTGACGAACCGTGGAAAGAGCGGGTTTCAGCGGCTCAATACATTCCTTTGCAGGCAAAAGTCGGTGATATGGCTATTTTCATTCAGAATAGTTCTTATGAGATTGAGTATGAAGCGGAGCGATATATTATTGTCCCGAATTCGGCTATTCTGCTTTTAATCAGGGAAGATGACGATCTTGATTACTACCTCAGATAATAATACCCATATCTCTGTTTGTAACCCATTGTAACTCAGCCAATGACCATAGATTTTGCTTCAGATAGTGCTGCTCAAGGCAATTATTCGCATGAAGAGCTTTTCATGCGAATAATTGCGCTTAAAAAAGAGATTAACGCTCTTATTCTTGCCCATTATTATACCGTTCCAGAAATACAGCAGGTTGCCGATATTGTTGGCGACAGTCTCGCTCTTGCCCGTGCGGCTGAAAAAAACGATGCCGATGTCATTGTTTTTGCTGGGGTCTATTTTATGGCTGAAACGGCAAAAATCCTTAATCCCTCCAAACAGGTACTGATGCCTGACGCTTATGCAGGGTGCCCACTTGCTGACAGTTGCCCTGCAGATGAGTTCAGGAGATTCAGGGAGTTGCACCCGGGCGCAGTCGTTATTACCTATATCAATTCGACTGCAGAGATCAAGGCGCTTTCCGATATTACCTGTACCTCGTCCAATGTTGAACAGATCGTGCGCCAGATTCCCGTAACTCAGCCGATTATTTTTGGCCCTGACAGAAATCTCGGCGCTTATATAGCAAAAAAACTTGGCAGGGAGATGATTCTCTGGCAGGGGTACTGTTATGTTCACGAGGCCTTTTCTGAATCCTGCATTCTCAACGCATGCGCCGAGCATCCCGATGCTGAACTTGTTGCTCACCCTGAGTGCCGTGAAGAGGTGCTTCGTCATGCGGCATTTATCGGGTCAACACAGGCATTGCTGAACCATACCGTTTCAAGCTCTGCCAAAAAGTTTATTGTTGCTACGGAACCGGGCATTCTTTACGAAATGCAGAAGCGTTCGCCAGAAAAAACCTTTATTCCTGCGCCCAAAGATCCCAATAATCCCCGGAGTGTCTGCACACAGATGAAGCAGAATACTCTTGAAAAGCTTTATCAGTGTATGCTGAACCGAAAGCCCGAGATTGTTGTTGACGAAGCGCTTCGTCTTGCAGCCCTGGGATCCATCAGGAGAATGCTCGAAATGTCTCCGGGATAACAGGATGGCTGATGCTGAACATCTGAAGCTCCTTCAAAAGGGAGTTTCGGCCTGGAACCTGTGGCGTAGGGAGCATGCAGATATCCGACCGGATTTGCATGACGCTCTTCTGGCGGCTCTCGATTTGCGTGGTGCAAACCTCGCCGGAGCGGACCTTGGTGGTGCAAATCTTGCAAAAGCAAATCTTGTGGCGGCGAATCTTGCCGAAGCTGATTTGCGTGGAGCTGATCTGCGTGGTACCGACCTTGGCAGAGCCAACCTCAGCGGAGTCAATTTCAGTAAGAGCACCATTGATATTTTTACGGTCTATCGAGATGTTCAGGGGTGTGATATTGGTGTTAATGGACTTTATTCGCCCCTTACCGACTCAGCCGCATTGTTGAGGATTGATCCTCCGGGGAACTCCATGCAGGGAGCCAATGCCGATGCGGTTATCGAAAGCCTCCGCCATGCCCGCAAGCTCCACACCTTTTCCCTTCTGCTCGCAGGGATTGCCATGCTCTTTATCGTCATCAAACCAAAAACCATCACGCTGCCCTATCTTGCAGGATCGTTCAAGTTCGATGATATCAGCTACTCCTTTCTGGCCATGATTCTTTCCACCGTGCTTCTGAGCCAGGTCTCCTCGTTTATTGATTCCGCACTGCAAGGGGCGCACTATCTTAAAGACCGAAGGTCTGCCATGCTTGTAGGCCATTTTCCCTGGCTGCTCTCAAAGTATGAAAGTGAAGAAGCAAACCGGCGCCAGTCAAAAATCATGCGCTTCTTTCTCGTTTTTCATCCGCTCGTTTACCTCTATTTTTTTACAAAATGGGATGTGCTTTTCAGCGGGAGCTGGGAGGGGCTCAGGCAACACTATCAGGAGATGCCGGTTGTTTTTGGAGAGTATCTGATGCCGGTTTTCTATGTTATTCTGATCAAGCTCTGCATCCATATTTTTCAGCTTTCGGAAGGGTTCCAGAAACCGATTCTCTTCGATACCCAAACGGAACGCGGGCGTCATTCCGACATGGAACGTCTTGCAGAAGCTGTTGAAAAGCAGGCATCACGAACAGCAGAGCTTGTTGAGCTCATGCGTAAAAGGGAAGAGTGAGCAGATCCAGAGTAAGGCAGAAACGCGTTTTTTTGTTCTCCACCATACAAACAAGGCAAATCATGAAAAGAGTACTCTCCATCATACGTATTGGTCTGTTTGCCTTCATTACCATGTCGGTTTTTAACCCTGACCCTGGTTTGTGTGCTTCATCACACCGTAAGGTTAAAAAAAATCACAGCGTACGTAAAGCCAAGCCGTTGAGTCGTGTTCATTCCCGTGTGGTTAAACAACAAGGGAAACAGAAAACCCGTGAATTGAGCATAGCATCGCCTCCAGATGATGCACAGAGCTTGAACAAACAGGCTTTATTGCTGTATGGTCAGGGAAAATACGCGGAAGCAGAGCTGCTTTATCGTCGTTCTCTGGTGATCCGAAAAAACCGGTTGGGAGCTGAACACCCTCTGGTGGCCACAAGTCTGAACAATCTTGCGTTGTTACTCGATGCGCAGGGGAGGTATGCCTCAGCAGAGCCGCTCAGTCGTAGAGCCTTGGCCATCGATGAAAAAGCGCTTGGTACCGGGCATCTCGATGTGGCAACCGACTTGAACAATCTGGCGGCATTGCTGCAGGCGCAGGGCAAGTATGCTGAGGCTGAGCCACTCTATAGCCGTTCTCTTTCGATCAGGGAAAAGCAATTGGGCAGTGATCATGCTGATGTAGCGCAGAGTCTGAACAATCTGGCGGCATTGCTCCAGGATCAGGGCAAATATACCGAAGCAGAGCCTCTCTATCGGCGTTCTCTTGCGATCCGGGAAAAGCTGTTTGGCAATGAACATCCTGATGTGGCGCCGGGCTTGAACAATCTGGCCTCTTTGCTGAAAACTCAAGGCAAGTATGCCGAAGCAGAACCGCTCTATCGGCGTTCGCTGGCGATCCGGGAAAAGCTGTTTAGCAACAAGCATCCTTTGGTGGCAATAAGTCTGAACAATCTGGCTGAGTTGCTGCAAGCGCAGGGCAAGTATGCTGAAGCCGAGCCTCTCTATCGGCGTTCTCTTGCGATCAGAGAAAAGGTATTTGCCGGTAATCATCCCCTGGTGGCTACGAGCCTGAACAATCTGGCGGGATTGCTGCAAGCGCAGGGCAAGTATGCTGAAGCCGAGCCTCTTTATCGCCATTCGCTGATAATCAACAAAAAAGCGTTGGGCGCCAATCATCCCTCTGTGGCCATGAGCATGAACAATCTGGCGGGATTGCTACAAGAGCAGGGGAAGTCTGACCAAGCTGAACTGCTCTATCGTCGTGCGCTGGCAATTGACGAAAAAGTACTGGGCAAAGATCATCCGCAAACCATAACTATCAGAAATAATTTTAACGCTCGGTCAAAGACGTTGAAGTAGAGTGTGGCGATAAGTTTAAAAAGATGAAAATAATTTCAGTAAGGAGATCCTTCCCTGAGGAGGTAACCGTATATGAAAGCAGAAGAGTTTGATAAAGCATTTGATGAAGGTGGGGATATTACCCCTACAACGTCACTTATAAATAATTAATTTTGATGTTCATAGTATAGTTTGCTATTTTTACAAGAAAATCTTGTAAAAAGGAGGCATGCCATGC
>CAJAAV010000206.1 GCA_903937835.1 uncultured Chlorobiaceae bacterium
ACCAACACTTACAAATATACTCCCATCACCTTTTTCATTTATTTTTTCACGACTAATATAATAAAGCCCCAATACTACACTCTGTGAAGAGATTGAAAAGGCAGGACTGCGTGTCAAAAAAACAGGAGGGATTTTCTACAAAATGTTATCGACAGCTCAAATGGATTGGTTTCTTAAGAACGGTCTCTGGGATGATGGTGGTTTCGGTTGGGGTCGTGTAGGTGGTGAACAAAAAGATTGGAAAGCTGAATTTTGTCGTGCATCCTATGAGTTAGGCAAACAACAACCAGAAGACTGTAATATCATTTATGCCTGCGTAACAAAATAACAAGTTAAATCTCTATGGGATGTATTCCCCGAAGCTTTGCTGCGTGAACGAATCGATAAAAAATAAACTCATTCCTCGTAGCTCTGCTGCTGGGTAATTGATTCTAATCGGGACAAAGGGTAACCGGAATGATTTACAATTAAATAATTAATATCAAGAAATTTGAATGAGCCAAACTGAAAGTTTTAAAAAAGAGGTTTCTGAAAACATCCGACAACTCAGTGACGATCGTGACGTTCAGGCTTTATCGAGAATTTGGTCACGCGAAACCAATCAGCATAAATACACCTACAATTTTAGCTGGCTTGGTCGCCCAATCATTCAGTATCCGCAGGATACCGTAGCCATTCAGGAACTGATATGGGAGATCAAGCCCGATCTTATCATCGAAACAGGCATAGCCCACGGCGGTTCACTCATTTTAAGCGCATCCATGCTTGCATTGCTTGACATGACCGATGCCATTGAAAGTGGCACAACTATTAACCCCAAAGAGTCCAGCCGCAAAGTGCTCGGTATTGATATTGATATTCGTGCCCACAACCGTTCAGCCATCGAAGCGCACCCCATGGCTTCGCGCATCCAGATGATTCAGGGCTCAAGCATTGCCCCTGAAATTATCGAACAGGTTCATGCCATTGCGGCAAACTATCCGCGTATACTGGTTTTTCTTGACAGCAACCATACCCACGACCATGTTCTTGCTGAACTTGAGGCATACGCCCAGCTCACAACCATTGGCAGTTATTGCGTTGCGTTCGACACATTGATTGAAGACATGCCTAACGAAATGTTCCCCGACCGACCTTGGGGCCCCGGAAACAACCCAAAAACCGCTGTCTGGGAGTATCTGAAAACCCATCCTGAATTTGAGATTGACAAAAGTATTCAGCACAAACTGCTTATCACCGTCGCCCCGGATGGCTATTTAAAGCGTTCTTATTGAGTAATCATTTGCTATTATAATGCAAGCTATGATCTCCGTTTTATTACCAGTTTACAATGAAGCAGAATATTTGGTGGAGTGCTTGGAAAGTGTTCTTGCACAAGAAGGGGCTGATTTTGAAGTGTGCATTTCAGACAATGCTTCAACAGATGCTACTTGGGAGATAATTACTCGATATAGTCGTATAGATTCTCGAATAAAGCCAGTTCGACATCAGAAAGCAATTCATCCATTTGATAACTTTACAAGTGCACTCTATCGAGCTAAGGGCGATTATGTGTATATCTTTGGAGGAGATGATTACTTATTATCTGGTTTTTTTAAAAAAGCAATTGAGTATCTTGCTGTAATTCCTGATTTACAAGGAATTCTTGTGCGAATGCACTATTTTAGTGACAAAAACGGAGACATTCTTTCGACATTACCTCCTGTAGAATTTGAAGAAAATCTAAATACCTCATCTACTGAATTAGTGAGTTTCTTGCTTAGAAATATTAATCATGATGAAGTTTTTCTTGGTATTTTTAGGTTGAAAGATATGAAATATGTTGTGAATTTATTGTCTAATCAATCAAGTCTTGAATCCGTTGGCTTGTGGCTATTCATAGGAATTGCATTGCTTGCTAAAAATGGTGCACAAAGAATACATATTACTGATGATGTTTATTTGATGAAGCGCTACGAAAAGTCAACGGATACATCGTATAGTAGGTCGGCAGAAAAAAGTGAAAACGGCTTAAAGCGGTATATGTCGCGTATTTTTTGTTCTATTATCAATACCTATAAGTTTTACACTCACGGAATTTTCAATTGGCGTGAAGTGCTGATTATTCTTTGCGCACCAAGGTATCATTCATCGTTTGGTTTTGAAGGGTTTGGACCGTTATTTGACCCATTTTGGTTGTTGATAGCTTATCCTGTTCGGAAAATCAAAAAAGCTGTTACTGGATTATTTGCAACATGATGATGCTGAAGAATTATAGGGTGTTGTTGTGGGACTTTGATGGTGTAATAAAGGAGTCTGTTGATGTAAAGACTCAGGCCTATATTGAATTATTTCAGGATTATGGTGCTGATGTTGCGGAGCAAGTGCGTTATCATCATGAAACAAATGGCGGAATGTCCCGTTTTGAAAAGTTGCCATTGTATTTGAAATGGGCTGGTGAAGTATCTCATAGTTCAAGAGTAGGCCAGTTTTGTGATAAGTTTGCAAGTATGGTTGTCAAGGAGGTGATCAAGGCACCTTGGGTTCCCGGTGTAGAGGGTTATTTACGATCAAACCCTTATGGTCAGATTTTTATACTGGTTTCTGCAACTCCTCAAGATGAGCTGATCAAGATTTTGTCTTCCTTATGTTTATTGAGCTGTTTTACTCATATCTATGGTGCTCCAACTCCAAAGAGAGATGCTCTTCGGACAGTTCTACAGATGCTTCACCTATCTCCTGAACATTGTTTAATGATTGGAGATGCCGATGTCGATTTTGATGCAGCTAACGCTAATGATGTTCCGTTTTTGTTGCGACGACACGCAACCAATGGTGATGTTTTTGTCCATTATACAGGCCCCTCTGTGAATGATTTTAGTATGCTATGAACAGGGTTGAAAAAATTCAGGCAATACGCAACTCCTTGGCTGCGAATCAGCCTTCTATTGGAAGCTGGATGCAGATTCCCCATGCCTCTGTGGCTGAAATTATGGGCCAGGCAGGCTATGACTGGGTTGCGGTAGATATGGAACATGGGGCAATTGGTGTACATCAGTTACCGGATCTGTTTCGTGCGTTGGAGCTGGGGGCGACCTTGCCTTTGGCGCGACTTGCTCATGGCCACCCTAAGGATTGCAAACAGGCTCTGGATGCAGGGGCAGGTGGAGTTATTGTTCCCATGGTTGAAACAGCCGCTCAATTACTTGCGGTACGGGATGCCTGCTGCTGGCCGCCAGTCGGTACTCGTGGCGTTGGCTTCTCCCGTGCAAATCTTTTCGGCAAGCACTTTGATGCCTACCGGCGGGAGGCTCAAGCCCCTTTATTGGTAGCAATGATTGAACACATCCGTGCTGTCGAATCTTTGGAAGAGATTCTTGCTGTGAAGGGACTGGATGCGATTTTGATTGGTCCTTATGACCTGTCAGCCTCCATGGGCTGTACCGCACAGTTTGATCAACCAATGTTTATCACAGCGATGGAGCGCATACGCACTCTGTGCCGCCAGGTAAACATACCTTGCGGTGTGCATGTGGTGATGCCTGAGGCTGATGCGTTGCAGCAACGGATTAATGAGGGGTATCGGTTTCTTGCGTATTCAATTGATTCAGTATTTCTTTGGAATTCTGCATTACAACGATGAGGAAAACAGTATGAATGAGGAATTTTTTCTTGATCCTGCTATCAATAGGAAGTCGGAAATTGTTGATGATGCTCTCCATCTTGTAGAAGGTATTCCGCTTCCTTCTGTAGTTGAGATTAGTGAGTCAGGGACCTGTAACAGAAAGTGTGTCTTCTGCCCTCGAAGTGATCCTGACTTTAAGGATATAAAGGAGTTTATTGATCCTGGGTTGGTTAAAAAGTTAGTATCTGAATTAGCTGAGTTCTCTTATTCCGGGATATTTCTTTTTTCTGGTTTTGTTGAACCTCTTCTTGATAAGCAAATATACAGCCATATTAAGATGATTCATGAGCATCTTCCTTATGCTCGAATCGAAATGGTTACTAATGGTGATGTTCTGAATGCTGATAGACTCAAACTCTTATTTGAATCAGGTCTCTCTACTATACTTATAAGTGTTTATGATAGTCTTGATGATGCAGATCGGTTTGAAACAATGTGCTTAGACTGTGGATTGAACAAAGAGCAATTTGTGATACGTCATCGTTATCTTTCCGAGTCAGAAAGTTTTGGTATTACCATCAATAATCGAGCAGGGATGATGGCTGGTGCTTCATACTCAATACCAGAACAGTCAAAAGCCCTCCAAGTACCATGTTATTATCCGCATTATACCTTTTTTATGGATTATTTGGGGGATGTTTTGCTATGTCCCCACGACTGGGGAAAGAAGAATGTCGTCGGAAACATGAAAAAAGAATCTTTTCGTAATATTTGGTTAGGGGAAGCATTTCTAAAAGCCCGTAAATTGCTTGCTGCTGGAAATCGAGAGTTTAAGCCATGTAATGTGTGCGATGTTAAGGGTACATTAATGGGTTCAGCTCATGTTGAGGCATGGAGTTTATTACAGCAAAAAGACTCGTTATGAAAGTTTTTATTACTGGTGCAAGTTCGGATATCGGCATGGCTGTTTGTCGTCAATACTTATCGGAAGGCTGTGAGATTCTGGCGCATTTCAGGACATTGCGCTCTGAACTTGAGTTGATGGCAGAGCAAAATCCTGCTTCGGTTGAGTTACTCCAAATGGATTTCTCAGATTCAGCTAATCTGGAATCAATTTTAACTGCTTCCCGTGATAAATATCTTGCTTGTGATGTATTGGTAAATTGCGCAGCCATCCTTAAACCCCTTCGATTTGCAGCGGTAACTGTTGGTAATATTCTTGAGCATTTTTCAGTAAACGTTTTGCCGGGTCTGTTATTAATGCGTGATATGGCACCCGCCATGGTTAATCGAGGGTGGGGGCGAATAGTTCATCTTGGAAGCATAGGGGTTAAGTTTGGAGGTGGAACGGAAAGTTTTTCTTATTCGCTAAGCAAGCATGCGCTTGAGTTTATTCCTTCGGAATTTAAGGATTGGGCTTCAATGGGTGTTTTGGTAAATGTTTTAAGAGTTGGTGTTACAGATACGCGCCTACATATTTCTGATCAATCAAAAAATATATCTGATCGTATAAATTTGATACCTATGAGACGTATGGCATCAGTGGATGAAGTGGCCAAAACGGTTTCTTTTTTTGGGTCACAGAGTAACTCTTACATCACAGGTCAGGTAATAGCTATCTCAGGAGGTGAATAATTATGTCATTGAAAATATTCTGACTGGCTTGCATATTTAGGATAGAGATCAAAGTGCAACATATAAATACGTATACAATACAATATCAATGATGAAAGAAAGCGGCGCGTGTAGAACAAAAGATGCCTCGAAGATGTATACGGATGGGACATATTTTGATAATAACAAAACCTGGCATGTCGAAGATTCTCCCTGGAAAGCAAAGCAAATACAAGCTATTATCGAAAAAAATAATATCCCCATAACCAGTATATGTGAAGTTGGCTGTGGGGCTGGTGAGATTTTAAAACAACTATCGCAAACTATTCCCCGCGTATGCTTTACTGGCTATGAGCTTTCACCACAAGCATTTGAGCTTTGTCAGTCAAGAGAAGATGAGAAGGTTAAGTTTTATTTGAAAAATATTCTTGATGAAAACGTCTTCTTTGATTTGTTATTGTGTATTGATGTATTTGAGCATGTTGAAGACTACTTTGGATTTCTGAAGTCATTGAAACAAAAATCAAAATATAAAATATTTCATATTCCTCTTGACCTTTCTGTGATATCTATTCTGCGCGGTTCATTATTGCTCGATAGAAAAAGTTTAGGACATCTTCATTATTTCACCAGAGAAACTGCTTTAGAAACGCTTAAAGATTGTGGCTATCAAGTTGTTGACAGCTTGTATACGAAATCTTTTATTGAGATACCAGTAAATACATGGAAAGGTAAAGTAGCAAAGCCGATATATCAAATTATGTTCTTTTTGGCACCACATTTTACAGTCAGATTACTTGGACTCTCCTCATTGATTGTTTTAGCAAAATAGGTTAACTTTTTTTTGAGTTTCCATGAACATTCTTGCACTTATTCCTGCCCGTATGGGTAGCAGTCGCTTCCCGGGCAAACCAATGGCAAAGATTGCGGGCAAGCCCATGATTGGGTATGTCTATGAGCGTGTTGCCAAATCACCCTTGCTCTCAATGACTGCGGTTGCAACCTGTGATCAGGAGATTTATGACTATATCGAATCCATCGGTGGAGTCGCTGTAATGACGGCGGATACATACGAACGGGCATCTGATCGCTGTGCTGAAGCGCTTCTTACACTGGAAAAGGTGAATAACACCCGTTACGATATTGTGGTGATGGTGCAGGGTGATGAACCTATGACGCATCCCGACATGATTGCTGAAGCCGTTCAGCCGATGCTTGATGACCCCGCCATTCAGGTTACCAATTTGCTCGGTAAAATTAAGGATGTTGCCGAATTTGAAGACCGTAACTGCATCAAGGTAGTCTGCGATCTGAATTCCGATGCTCTCTATTTTTCCCGTGAACCCATTCCCACTCGCTGCAAGGTTGACAAAATACCTATGGGGAAGCAGGTGTGTATTATTCCGTTTCGCCGAGATTATTTGCTTCAGTATACCCGCCTCCAACCTACTCCGTTGGAGATCGCTGAGTCGGTTGACATGATGCGAATTCTTGAGCATGGGATGAAAGTGAGAATGGTGCCTACTCTGCATGACACGCAGGCTGTTGATACCCAAGCCGACTTGGAAAAGGTTGCCCTTTTGATGCAGGATTTGGATGTCTGATTATAATAAAAAACAGCACGCCTCTTCTGTAATATTAATTTGGGACAGCGAGGGTGCGCTGCCAATTGGTGACTGGACTTCGTTGCTTTGGCGAAGTTATGATTCTGGCGGGCGGGGTGATGTGTTTTCTATTCCGCGATTGATTGAAGATAACGCCAGCCATTTACGGGCGCGTTATCTTGCTTGGATTTACGAACTTGGTGAGACCATGGTTCGGGGTAAACGACTTATTGAGCATCTGGAGTTGCGCAGTGGCTTCAGCTATTGGTGGATGACGCTTTTTGCTGAAAAATGCAATTACAGTAAATCAAAACAGATCGACGATGTTATCCGCTTAATGGCTTTTGAGAAGTGGGCAACTAGCCGCTCCATTAGTCATGTTGTATTGGTGTCAGCCAATCAGCCGTTATCTGAATGTGTACGCTTGTGGTGTGAGAAATTGGGTATAGTGTTCGAGTGGCAGCGGAAAGAAAAGGAACGGGGGCGTCTTTCTTGGCTAATACGCGTTTATCAAGCGGCTCCTCACACTTTCCAGGCTTTGGTATGGCTGATCAGATATGTTGTGAATCGTTATCCATTACGCGGTGTGGGGTTAAAGGAGTGGCAACAGTCAGATGGTCGAGTCACTTTTTTTTCTTATCTGTTTAATCTTGTTCCTGATGCAGCTAAACAGGGCAATTACGAAAGCAGATACTGGGGTCATTTACCGGACGCATTAAAGTGCGAACTTTCCAAAACCAATTACCTGCATTTGTATGTTAAGGATGCGCTCCTGCCGACATCAAAGCATGCTGCGGCTATAATTCGTAATTTCAATAATAATGGGCAGGGTATGCAGAACCATGTCACACTGGATAGCTTTTTAAGTTTTCTGATTGTATTCCGTACCCTCTGTGATTGGTGTCGTGTGTTCTGGATGGGAATTGTTTTAAAACATCAAATAGGTTTCAATTTGAATCCGGCACTTAACTTGAGGCCACTGTTTGAGGATGATTGGCGACAGTCACTCTTTGGCACGGTTGCCATGAGCAATCTCCTCTATTTTAATTTATTCCAGTCGGCGTTAAAGTCTTTGCCTCAGCAGCAGTGTGGCGTGTATTTGCAAGAAAATCAGGGCTGGGAGTTTGGCCTCATTCAGGCGTGGCGGGCGGCTGGGCATGGTCGTTTAATAGGTACACCGCATTCGACGGTGCGTTTCTGGGATCTGCGATACTTTTTTGATCCGCGTAGTTATTACAGCTCAGGCAGTTTTAATTTGCCCCATCCAAATCAGGTCGCCTGTAATGGGCCAGCAATGTACGATGCTTATAAACATGGAGGGTATCCCGTTTGTGACTTGGTTGAGGTTGAGGCGTTACGGTATCTTCATCTTGCTGGATTTACAAAACATGCAAGATCCGTCAATGCACTTGCACAGTTACCTGTGAAGGGTGCTATGAGGGTACTTGTATTAGGTGATTACCTGCACAGTAACACGAAGCTGCAAATGAACCTGCTTGAACAGTCGGTATCCTTTCTGCCTTCTAATACAGTTTTTATAGTGAAGCCTCATCCTGCATGCCCGATCTTGTCTGCCGATTATCCCGTCATCAAGATGAGCGTTACCATGGAGCCAATCTCGAAATTGCTGGGTGAATGTGATGTTGCTTACTCAAGCGCAGTCACCTCTGCAGCAGTTGATGCCTATTGCGCTGGCGTACCTCTTGTATCAGTGCTTGATCCCAATACGCTCAACCTTAGTCCACTGCGTGGCTGTTCTGGGGCTCTATTTGCCAGCACGTCAGACGAATTGGTGACGGCGTTGAAGTCTTCTGTATTGCTTTCTCGTTCACAAAGTGATCGACAAGAATTTTTCACGCTTGACACTAAATTGCCTCTTTGGCTTAAATTATTATCAAATCAAGCTGATTGATGTTTTTAATAGAAATAAATTATTAACATTTAGGTAGTCGTTAAATGACTCTACAAAAAGCATTTACTGAGAAAACGGTACTTATTACTGGCCATACCGGTTTTAAAGGAGCTTGGCTTACTGCTTGGCTCAAACAGTTAGATGCCAAGGTCGTAGGTATTGCGCTTGATCCTCAAACGGAGCCATCGCATTTCGCCGCTGCATATATGGCTGATGGCATATCCGATTTGCGGATTGATATTCGTCACCAGGAAGCTTTGGAAGCGGCTATTGTTTCAGCGCAACCTGATTTTGTCTTTCATCTTGCGGCGCAGGCTTTGGTGCGTCGATCTTATGACGATCCGCTTCTCACTTGGCAGACCAATGTTCAGGGTACTCTGCATCTGCTTGAAGCTTTGCGTAAACTTGATAAGCCTTGTGCTGCGGTTATTATCACCAGCGACAAGTGTTACGATAATGTTGAGTGGGTGTGGGGCTATCGTGAAACCGATGCTTTGGGAGGACCTGATCCTTACAGTGCATCCAAAGGTGCGGCTGAACTAGCTATTCGATCTCATATTAAGTCCTACTTCCCTAAAGCAACAAGTAAGGTGCGTATAGCTGCCGCACGGGCAGGCAATGTAATTGGCGGCGGGGATTTGTCAGCAGATCGAATTGTTCCGGATTGTATTAAAGCATGGTCTGAAAATAAGTTAGTCGAATTACGTAATCCACACTCAACCCGGCCATGGCAGCATGTGCTTGAACCTCTGAGTGGATATTTATGTCTGGCAGTTGCTTTGTCCCAGCGGCCTGAATTGCATGGCGAACCATTCAATTTTGGTCCACAAGCCAAGCAAAATCACAGCGTTTTAGAGCTTGTGCAAGAGATGGCTTTGCATTGGGATCAGGTGCGCTGGCAGGATGTTTCTGGTATGGCGGCTGGGCCTTATGAGTCGGGCTTGCTTAAACTCAATTGTGATAAGGCGCTTCACTATTTGCGTTGGCATGCAGTGATGGGCTTTGAAGAGACGGTGCGCATGACTGCCGAATGGTATCGCTCTTACTATCAACTACCAAAGGGTATTTCGTTTACGACCAATGCCCAAATTGCAGCATATACAACGATTGCTAAACAAAACGGTTTGGATTGGGCGCAATGAAACTTTCTGATATCTTGCTTGCACCGCAGCCAAGGATTGAGACCATAGGCGGAGATGTACTGCACGCCATGAAACAGGGCGATGTTGGCTATGCTGGTTTTGGCGAGGCATATTTTTCTTTGGTATCTCATGGTGCTGTAAAGGCTTGGAAGCGTCATACGAGGATGACGCTGAATCTTGTTGTACCTGTGGGGCAAGTACGATTTGTGTTTTACATTGTTGATTCAGTTGGAGTCGAAAAGTTTCGTGTTGAGGAGATTGGTCAGGATTGTTATGCTCGAATTACCGTTCCGCCAGGAATCTGGTTTGGTTTTAAAGGGCTAAGCTCACCACAAAGCTTGGTGTTGAACATCGCCAGCATACCCCATGACCCTAATGAAGTTGAACGCTTGCCGGTCTCTAATATCAATTATATCTGGATCTAAGGTATGAAAGTAATTCTTCTCGCAGGGGGGTTCGGCACGCGCTTGGCTGAATACACCGATCTGATCCCTAAGCCGATGGTGCCAGTTGGTGGCAAGCCGATTCTTTGGCATATCATGCAAATTTTTGCGCGTTTTGGGCATAAGGATTTTTATGTTGCTTTGGGTTACAAGGCTGAGGTGATTAAGGAATATTTTTTGAATTACCGCGCACTTAATGCTGATTTTACCGTTGATCTTGCTTCTGGCAATGTAACGCCACACCAGGTTGACCCGGTCGATTGGAAGGTCACCTTGGTCAATACCGGTGATACCACCATGACTGGTGGGCGTGTCAGGCGGTTGAAATCATTTATTGGTAATGAGACCTGTATGTTGACTTATGGTGATGGATTAGCTGATATTGACCTATATGCTCTGCTTGCGTTTCATCGTAGTCACGGTAAAATGGTTACAGTTTCAGCCGTACGACCAACTGCCCGGTTTGGTGAGTTGGAGATTGAGGGGGCTTGCGTTAAAAGCTTTAAAGAAAAACCGCAATTGCATGAAGGTTGGATAAATGGCGGTTTTTTTGTTATTGAGCCAGCTTTTTTTGATCTGATTGAGGGAGATAGCACGCTTTTGGAACGTGAGCCTTTGGAACAAGCTACACAGGCTAGTGAGTTGATGGCCTATCGCCATGACGGTTTTTGGCATTGCATGGATACCAAGCGAGATCATGAGTTGCTGGAATCACTCTGGGGAAAAGGTGCTCCTTGGGCGGTGTAGCTTAGTAATGCGCATCTTGATTACAGGGGGCTTTGGTTTTGTTGGCGGGCGGTTAGCAGTACATTTGGTGCAGGCAGGGCATCAAATAGTTCTTGGTTCTCGCAAGGCGATCATCCCACCCGATTGGCTGCCATACGCAGAGGTTGCTCAAATGGAATGGGAAGATGGTTATGCGCTAGAGTGTATTTGCCGTGGCGTTGATGTGGTGATTCATGCTGCAGGCATGAATGCGCAAGAGTGCGCCACTGATCCGTTAGCCGCATTGGCATTTAACGGTGTTGCTACAGCTCGTTTGGTCGAGGCGGCAATCCGTGCAGGAGTGCTGCGATTTATATACATCTCCACAGCTCATGTTTATGCCAGTCCACTCGAGGGCAGCATTACTGAGGAAACCTGTCCCCGCAATCTCCACCCCTATGCAACATCACATCTTGCAGGTGAACAAGCTGTTTTACATGCAAGCCAACGAGAACAAATGCATGGTATCGTAGTGCGTCTCTCCAATGCTTTTGGTGCACCTATGCACAAGGCTGTGAATTGCTGGATGTTGCTGGTGAACGACTTGTGCAGGCAGGCGGTGCAAACACACAAGCTGGTATTGCAAACCAGCGGACTGCAACATCGGGACTTTGTTAGGTTGAGTGCAGTTTGCCATGTGACTGAATACCTGACTGTTGGTAATATCGAAACTATTCAAACTGGCATCGTTAATGTTGGAGCTGGTAGCTCTCAATCAGTATTTGCAATGACTAAATTGATCCAGCAACGGTGCGTGAAAGTTTTAGGGTTTGAGCCGGTTTTGCAGCGCGTACAAAGTGGAGCAGATGAGCGTCACTCCACGCTGACCTATCGAACTAATAACTTAACGGCACTTGGTATAAACTTCAATGGGTTGGATAATTCGGCAGAAATTGATACCCTTCTACGCTTTTGTCAGTCAACATTCCCACCTATAAAGAGCCCTGATGCATGATTGACAATGCAAGCGCTTTAGTCTCAGTGGTTATCCCAACCTATAACCACGCATGTTATTTAGGTCGAGCCCTGCAATCAGTGCTCGACCAAACCTATACGAACTGGGAAGCGATTGTGATCGACAACCATTCGACGGACAACACCGATGAAATAATAGCCAGATTTGTCGACCAGCGCATAACTATTTATAAAATTCACAATAATGGCGTGATTGCTGTATCGAGAAATGTTGGAATTCGGGCTGCCAAGGGTGAGTGGGTTGCGTTTTTGGATTCCGACGACTGGTGGACTGCAGATAAGCTACAAGTCTGCTTTGACTGCATTAATGATAAAGATGATCTTGTTTATCATGATTTGGAAATTGTTATTGACCACCGGCGATTCTTTAGACGAAGAAAAATCAAATCCTGGCAAGTCAAACCGCCGGTGCTTATTGATTTATTGGTAAAAGGCAATGCAATTGCCACATCATCAACTGTAGTCAGAAAAAAGTTTCTCACGCAGTTGAAAGGAATGAGCGAAAGTTCTGATATGGTTGCTGCAGAAGACTACAATACATGGCTGCGTATAGCCCAACTAACGGATGGATTTCGTTACGTGTCAAAAAGACTTGGATTTTATCAGTTGCATAATCAAGGATCGTCACGAAAAGACATGTCAGTGTCTGTACGACATGCCGCTGCTGAGTTTATAGATTTACTCAGTTCACAACAAAAAAACAAGTTTGAAGCAAGCTTAAGATATACTGTAGGACGTTTTAATTATCTGGCAGGTAATTACATTGAGGCTAAAAAAGAGTTATTATTATTTCTTATAAGTGAT
>CAJAAV010000207.1 GCA_903937835.1 uncultured Chlorobiaceae bacterium
ATCTTAACGTTCTTTACGTTCTTCACGTTCTTAACGTTCTTCACGTTCTTTGTCGTTCTTTACCTTGAGATCAACACGATTGAATTTATCGCCTTTGCTCTCCTTGTTGCTTTCGCTCTCCAGAATTTCAAGAATGGTGATATCCTCTCCAAGCAGCTCGCTTAAAAAGCCTTCGAGTATCTCAAAGTTAGCCTTGCTGCGCAGCAACCGCTTCATTGCCCAGTCGAAGGTAATCAGCTTTCGTGGTGATCGGGGGGTCATGGCTTTTTTGTGTGTTGTGGCTTTGATGGAGTACCTGGTAAACCGGGAAAATGAGTAACCTGAGCCACTCTTGGCTACTATGAAACTATTTCTTGATAGCTGCCGATACGCTCTATGCCTCCATCACCAAGCTCAACGACCTGTGTGTGCAGTTTCTCAGCATGAGCCGGTGGGCAATACATCATGACCGAGGCTTTCAATCGCCTCCATCACCGTCTGTTCTGTCTCGTTATTAAGAGCGCTGGTTGCTTCATCAAAAATGATATCATCAGCCTGTTTGTAAAGAGGGCGTGCAATACCGATGCGCTTACGCTGCCCTCCAGAGAGACGGATACCCCGCTCTCCGCAGAAGCTGGCCGGGGTTTTTCATACCCTATGCCTTGATAAACGGCTGCGCTGCGGAGAGCTGAAAGATTCTCTCCGGGGCTGTCAGCACGGCCAGAAACGGCAGCACTGCGCCTATGCTGAGGATTTCAGCAAACGAAGCGCCAATCATCAACACCAGCAACAGCCCGAATTGACCCCTGCGCCTCGGCGTAATGTGGTGCCAGAGACGTTTGAGAAGCGTTGCTATCTGTTGCTCACCGGAGGTTGAACTCATGAACGGGTTTCGTCGGTGGAGAAGAGCGCGTCCAGCGTCGGGGCGGTGAGGATAGTGTCGGCCCAGGTTTCGAGTTCATGCTTCAAACCAGCAACGCCAGAGGCACCTCAGCAATGCTTGCGACCTGTTCCGCACTAAACCCGCTTGCCATGAGCTTGCGAGCAACCTCAAGCCTGCCTATTTCCACGCCTTTAACAACCCCTATCTCTTCGCCTATTTCCATGCCTTTAACCACTCCTATCTCTTCGCCTATTTCCATGCCCTCAACAACTCCAATCTCTTTGCCTATCACAATGCCCTCTTCCTTGGCATCTCGTTCAAAACTGGTAACGTATGGCATCTTTTGTTTCCCCTCTATTTGACAGATTTCAGTTTTTAATTTTTGCCGTAACCCCTTTGGTAATTCTAAAAACCAGTCAATAACCCGTAAAAGTTCCACGATGCGCAGTCGCTCCCACTGGCGTTCGTACAGTAAGCGGATCAAGCGTAGCTTGGCGTGATATCGCTCTTCACTTTTTTTCCGGGTTTGCTGTGTCAGTAAATGCGCCGCCGTTATTAATCCAAAAGCATTATCCATACGGAGAAGCTCTTCTATTTTTGGTTCATAATCAATCAGCTTTACGATTGAAAATTCTAACTGAAGTTTGCTGCCAGCAAATGCAAAGCCCCAGGAATTTGGTCGCCAATGACGGTGCCTGTCGGCAAGGATCGCAAAGCTTGCGACTGATTTATTGTATTTGTCAAAAATACGGTAATGGTAAACAAACATTCGCTTGGCAAAGTTCGCTGGTTGTCCGCCCTGTACCTCTATGTGAATATAGAGCCACGTCTCTTTTTCTTTCAAGAGTTCTACCTGCACCAACTTGTCGACAACACGCTTGCTTACTTCGGCTTCCGGCAGAAGAGATCGCAATTCGTTGTCAAGGAAAATGTACTTTTTTGACCAGTCAATACCATCATAAGCGACAGGAAAGTAAAATGCCATGAACTCCGGGAAGTAGTGTTCAATGGCCTCTTTCCATGGGCTGTCATAGTCGTCAGCCGGGTTTGCAGGGGGTTGGGTGGTGGACATACATGCGTATATTTATGTTTTTAAATACATTTAATATACACATATTAATTGCCAGATAACGTTTTTTTCGATAAGCGTCTAAATTTTTGTACTTGCCAGAATCTATGAGTGAGAAAACTTTATCACGGCTCCGCCGCTCTCAGCCACAGCAGAAACGAGTAAACTGCGGCTGACGCTGCGGGCTGAATATAGGTATTTTTCGGTAAACAGGTGTGTTTTTCTTTATCCAAATGATTCCCGCAATTGTTACTTGATTAACAGCAATGGCTGACCATCAGACAAGCTTTAAACTATAATAAACATTTTATTGCCCTGACTAATCCTCATGAACGGGTTTCGTCGGTGGAGAAGAGTGCTTCCAGCGTTGGGGCGGTGAGGATGGTGTCGGCCCAGGTTTCGAGTTCGTGCTCAGTTGCGTGGGTTAACTTCTCCGTCGCCCACTGCGGGAGGGTGCCAAAGCGACGCTTAAGGAGCCTTTTGAGGATCCTGGATTGGCCCTCGACAACGCCTTCCTCTCTACCTATTTCGACACCTTTTTCCATACCTATTTCGATGCCCCGTTCTGCCGCAGAGGCAATCTTGCTTTCGACATCGGCCAATGATTGCATCCGAACTTCATAGACTTGACGCTCCTCTTCATCAAACATACGGTCAATGGCAGCAATAGCTTTGACAATATTTTTATCGGAGGCAAGCTCTTTTGGTGTATGCTCCCGATCGAGCTTATGCGCTGTCGTTAAAAAACTGCTCCAGCGATCCAGCGCACTCTGGATTTCGGCATAGGTTTTTTTGAACTTTTTCAGCTCAATGTAGTGCAGTTCAAAGATATCGTGCACAGGGTTACGTTATAAGCGTTTGCCATCTACGGAAAGCATTTTCAGTTGACTACAGTTTGTAGGCAACTCACTCCCTTCCTTTTTTCAGTCGCGTTTTTAACACACTCCAACATTTTCTCGGGTTTGGAGTTTCAGCCAAAACGCCGATAACATCTACAATGCTGAAATACCATACATCGCCATTTTGAGGGAGCCATCATCGTACGCTTTTCACAAGATCTTCTATCGCGGCAGCACTTAACCCTGTCACCGCCTTGATGATTTCAATCTCCACGCCTTGATGTATCAGCTTAACAGCTATCGTTCTTGTTGTTTCCTCGTTGCCCTCCATTTTGGCGCAAAGATAGTTGGTCTCGACATAACTTGCCTCATCGCGCAGGGAATCCTGATAACGGTTGTAGGCGCGAAGCTCTTCGTCCGACATGCTCAGTAGAGCAAATGATTGCTTTGCTTTTTGAATACCCTTCGCCTTGAACTCATCCTTGATCTCCTGGTTTTTGAAAAAATATATCCACTCGTCAAGCGTTGTTGTGGCTATGCTGTTAAAATTATTCACCTTGATCAGGTAGTACTCGGGATAGACATTGCTGATGCTGTTTTTACCGTACAGTATCTGTTGACGACGATCAAGCTCAAGGGTGTCGTGGTCGTGTATGCCCGTGAAGCTTGTCGCTCCATGATAGATATAGTCAGACCCGTGGCCAAGGTCAAAGTAAAGAATATTGACCGAGATAACCTTGACCATGGTTGCGTAGGTATCACCCTCCTCCTGATGCTCGGTAATAACCCGTGATGTGCCATAGAGTATCCGCTGCAGGTAATCATACTCACGGTCATACTGCACTTCGATGATGATGAGTTCGTCTTTGTCGTTCTTTACCTTGAGATCAACACGATTGAATTTATCGCCTTTGCTCTCCTTGTTGCTTTCGCTCTCCAGAATTTCAAGAATAGTGATATCCTCGCCAAGCAGCTCGCTTAAAAAGCCTTCGAGTATCTCAAAATTTACCTTGCTGCGCAGCAACCGCTTCATTGCCCAGTCGAAGGTAATCAGCTTTCGTGGTGATCGGGGGTTCATGGTTTTTTCGTCTGTTGTGGCTTTGATGGAGGTTCAAGAACATGCTGCCGGAAGCTGAAATATCCTCTCCGGGGCAGTCAGCACGGCAAACAAATTGTTCTGGCATCTTAAGCCAAGCAGTGTTTCCTGCAGGCAAGTTATTGGGATGGTGATCTGGATGATTGATTTAATTGCAGATTAATTTTTTCAATTTTCAACCAAAAATATTTAACAACTGTATATTTAAGCCGTTAAAATCTTTTGTGTTTTTTGTTACAAGCATTAAATCATCTCCTTGAGCGGTTGAAGCTATGATGTTATCTGCTAACTGTATTTTCTTTATCGTTCTATTTTCAATAGCTCTCAATGCTATAGCATCCGTTGTATCAATTATCTTAAACATTCTTAAAAGATTTAAAACTTGTTCCTTCTCATCTTCCGAAAATCAAATGATAAGACTTCAATAAAAGTAACTCTTGAAATATATGAATAACTTATATTGCTTCTTAAAAATTCGGTAGCAATATTATCACCATTTAAATGATAAATAATAATATTTGAATCGATAAGATATTTTTAGATTTCTCTGTCACCTCTTATCTCCTCTTGCCACTTTATTGGATCTATATTTTTAGATTTTAATATGCCTGACGTTTTTGAGAAAACATCATAGATCATATTATCTTCAATTTCTTGCCTGTTACTATACGAAAAAGGCAACACCAATACCTCCACTTCTTGATTTATATACTCTTTCGGTATATGTACTCTATAAAAATCAGTTGTAGGCTTAATAATTTTTCGTAATATTATCGCTTTTTATACTAATATAATTATTTTTTCCGGGAAAAGAAGGTTAAGTCAATTTGCTTTTAAGTTGATCACTTCCATTTGGCTCTGTTTTATGCGAGCATCCTCAACAAGCCGTTCAATCTTGTCAGCAACAGCATCATCTATCCAGTCGGCTCCACAAAGCTCACAGACTTTAGCAGGAACGTCCCTGATAACAAACAGCCCATAACCAGGCTCGACCGTAATGGTTGTTTTGCCCTCTCTTTTCTCCCCTCCACATAAAGGGCAGCAA
>CAJAAV010000208.1 GCA_903937835.1 uncultured Chlorobiaceae bacterium
ACATCACTCATTTCAGTGGTTCTCGCAACGGCCTTTTCAGCCGTTACCGGTATCTTTTTTGGTCTTTGGCCAGCCAGGAAAGCAGCAGAGCTCAATCCGGTAGAAGCCCTCCGTTATGAGTAGGGTCGGGAAAAGAAAAAATAATTATCTTATGCAATAAATCGTAAACATTCAGCACCCCGCATGAAAACAATTGCGGGGTGTGAAGTAATGTGAGCTATCGTCTGAAGTGTCAGCTCAGCGCCAGTGCGTCATGCACCTTCTGTGCGGCATCGCGTAATCCTTTGGCGGGAATGAGGTTCAACCCTGACTCATCAAGCATTTTCTGAGCCATGGGTGCATTGGTTCCTTCAAGCCTGACAATGACTGGAAGGTGAAGGCCAATCTTTTTTGCGGCTTCGATAATGCCGGCAGCGACACGGTCGCAACGGACAATGCCCCCAAAAATGTTGACAAGAATAGCTTTGACGTTTTTGTCGCTCAAAATGATTTTGAATCCTTCTTCCACCGTTTGGGGACTGGCTGAACCGCCAACGTCAAGAAAGTTAGCCGGTTTTCCTCCCGCAAGCTGGATCATGTCCATGGTGCCCATTGCCAGACCGGCGCCGTTGACCATACACCCTACATTACCTTCAAGGCGGACATAGTTGAGGTTGGATTTTGATGCTTCGACTTCCAATGGATCCTCTTCGTTGGTATCCCGCAGTTCAAGAAACTTATGGTGGCGGAAGAGTGCGTTGTCGTCAAAATTGATCTTGGCGTCAAGTGCAAGCACTTTTCCCTCTTTGGTGACTACCAGCGGATTGATTTCTGCGATAGCAGCATCAATTGATATATAGGTGTTGTACAGTGCGGTTATGAAGTGAACGGCGTTGCGGAACTGTTCACCCTCAAGTCCAAGGAAAAAAGCGGCATCGCGCGCTTGAAAACCCTGCATGCCAAAAAGGGGATCAATCTGGATTTTGAGGATTCTCTCCGGGGTCTCTTCGGCAACTTTTTCAATCTCCATTCCACCCTCGGTCGAAACCATCAGAACATTTTTTGAGGTTGACCGGTCAAGGGTGATGCCGACATAAAACTCTTTTTCGATATTCATCCCCTCTTCGATGAGGAGTCTTCCGATCTCTTTGCCTTCTGGGCCAGTTTGGTGGGTAACCAGCGTGAGACCAATTAACTGCTGGGCGATATCAAAAGCCTCTTGAGGTGATTTTGCGAGTTTCACACCTCCGGCTTTTCCTCTGCCGCCAGCATGAATCTGTGCTTTTACTACAACAACCGGACAACAGAGTTCGTCAAAGAGCTCCTTAGCCGCCTGTTTTGCCTCTTCTGGTGAATAAGCAACAATTCCTTTTGGCACGGCAACCCCGAATTTTCTCAGGATATCCTTGCCTTGATATTCATGAATGTTCATAATTTTTGGTCTTGGGTTACTGACGATACTTTGCACACTTCATGCTGCGAAAATATGGTTCGTGAAAAGAAATTAGTATAACGAAAAATATGACGATGGGAAAACCTTTGACCGTCATATTTAGGGGTTCCTAAATAATAAACAGTCTGGATCCCGATCAAGAACATATTGTTACCAGAATGGGCGATTTTTTTTAAAGACCTAACCATTTGAAGGAGAGCTTTTTCTCTGAATCGTGTGGTCTTGACTTATCTTTCGTTTGTGTTCTGTTTATAAGATAATATTCTGGCAGCCAGGAAAGACTATTGATATAGTAGTCGTCAGGGGAGTTGTAATAGAAGCTGTCCCCGTCCCTCCGAATACATTTACGAAGGCGTTGTAGTATTTCCGGAGCGATTGAAGAGCCAGCAGCCTCCGTTGCAGCATAGGCAGCACTACAGAAAAGCGCGTTTTCATAGCTTCTTTTTGATGAGTC
>CAJAAV010000209.1 GCA_903937835.1 uncultured Chlorobiaceae bacterium
TATTCAAGCAGAAGACGGCATACGAGATGCGCATTAGTGACTGGAGTTCAGACGTGTGCTCTTCCGATCTGACCTGTAGGGACCTGCAATGTCGTGCGTGAATATATCGGACCAGGCACCCCGATTATGGTTGAGGTTCGGGGAGGTTTTCAGACAGGAGTAATAACCACTCTGCCGTTTGTTACAACCTCTTTGGGCTGACAGCAACAAGGAATTAACGAGTGACTGTTCGGTGAAGATGAAAAAAGAGAGTAAAGGCGTCCTTGGAAAGGCGCTTTACATGAAAATGCTGAAAAAAGAGTTGATTGGCATTATGCTTATGCTGGGTTCTCTTTTTCTGATCAGTGCCATTCTGAGTTTCAATCCCGATGATGAAGCAAGTTATGCTGCTCTTGTCTGGTACGATATTTTCAGTAATGCTGCAAGGGATGTTGCAGAAAGCATTCACAATCCGTTTGGACTTTTTGGCGCAAGGCTTTCGACCTTTTTTATCAGCTCAGTGCTCGGCTATCCGGTTATTTTTCCGATAACCTCAATTTTTTTCTGGGGCTTGTCACTCATTTGGGCAAAAAGTCTTAAGCCAGCCCTTCTTTTTTTTCTGTACAGTCTCCTCATTTCGATTGATGTTGCAGCCATGTTTGGTCTTACCTCTGCATCATTCAGTGATGTTATGGCCGGTGCAATCGGAAGAATGCTTGCAGCATTGTTGTCCACAGTTATAGGGTTTTCCGGCGCGTGGATACTTCTTGGAGTTATAGCTGTTGTTTTGACCTTTTATATGGGACGGGGAGTGCTCGCAAGCTTCATGCGATCAACAATGATTGTCCAGAAGAGTATAGGCAGGCTCCTTGGTGATTTCAGGGCAAAACGAGAAGAGACACGAAAAAAAAAAGCCGAACAGCGAGCGTTGAAAGAGGAAAAAAAACTGAAGGTTGAGCGTAAAGTGCGGGTGCCAAAGCCGCATTCATTGAAATTCGACAAGCTGGTTCCATCAGCCTCCTCACTTGAAGATCAGTTGCTGCCATCAGACGTTGATGTGCCAGAACTCTCACCCGCCGGGTTCACGGGCCTGGCGCAGATGCCGAATGTTCCGGGAGAACCTGAAATGATTATTCACACGGGTGTTCGTGAGAAAGAGGCGGATCTTGATGAGCGGAAGCTGAAAGTTCAGACCAAAGACAGAGAGGCTTACCGTTTTCCTTCCATTGACCTTCTCGAAAAGGTGCCTGATGATGACGATCAGATCGATGAACAACATCTTTCCGAAAGTAAACGCAAACTGCTTGAAAAACTCAAGATCTACAAGATTGAGGTTAAGAGAATTTCCACGACGGTCGGGCCCCGCGTGACCTTGTTTGAACTTGAGCTTGAGCCGGATGTGAAGGTGAGCAGGGTTAAATCTCTTGAAAATGATCTTGCCATGGCGCTCTCTGCCAGGGGAATCCGCATTATTGCACCTATTCCCGGAAAAAATGCCGTGGGAGTGGAAATTCCGAACAGCAAGCCGAAAACCGTATGGTTGCGATCGGTACTGCAAGTTGAAAAATTCAAGAACAGCACCATGATTTTGCCGATTGTACTCGGTAAAACCATAGCGAACGAAGTCTACATTGCTGATCTGGCGACGATGCCGCATTTGCTGATTGCCGGCGCGACTGGTGCAGGAAAGTCGGTGTGCATCAATGTTATCATATCAAGCCTTCTCTATGCGTGCAGCCCCGACAAGGTGAAGTTCGTGATGATTGATCCAAAACGGGTTGAACTTTTTCAGTACCAGCATCTGAAAAACCATTTTCTCATGCGTTTTCCTGGCATTGAAGAACAGATTATCACCGATCCCCAGAAAGCGGTCTATGCGCTGCGCTGCGTTGTCAAGGAGATGGAGCTGCGTTATGAAACGCTTGAAAAAGCAGGAGTTCGTAATATCGGAGATCATAACCGCCGCATTCCTGAGGAGGCGATGCCATACCTTGTTGTGGTTATTGATGAACTTGCCGATCTCATGATTACAGCAGGAAGAGAGGTTGAAGAGCCGATCATCAGGATTGCCCAGCTTGCCCGAGCCGTCGGGATTCACCTGATTGTTGCTACCCAGCGTCCTTCGGTCGATGTCATTACCGGAATTATCAAGGCAAACTTTCCTGCCCGTATCGCATTTCAGGTTGCAAGCAGAGTTGATTCACGCACCATTCTTGATGGTTCAGGTGCTGAACAGCTTCTCGGTAACGGTGATATGCTTTATCAGCCATCCAACCAGCCCAAGTCGATGCGTATCCAGGGGCCCTATGTCTCTTCTGGTGAAGTTGAAGAGATTACCTCCTTTATTGGTTCACAGCATGCCCTGAAGAATATCTACGTGCTTCCCGCGCCTGATGCACAGAAAAATAACGGAATGCAGACATCCAGCTCTCAGGAAAGAGATGGACGTGACAGTATGTTCGAGGAGGCAGCAAGACTTGTGGTGACGCATCAGCAAGCCAGTGTTTCGCTGCTGCAAAGGCGCCTGCGGTTGGGTTTCAGCCGTGCAGGAAGGGTTATGGATCAGCTCCAGTTCAGCGGGATTGTCGGAGAAGCAGACGGCAGCAGAGCAAGGGAAGTCCTCATTAACAATGAAGACTCCCTGGAACTGTTATTGAGAAATCTTGACGAATGAGCGAGTTACACTGACTCAACGCGAACAATTTCCGGAATTGCTTTTTTGATGGCCTGTTCAACGCCTGCCCGCAGGGTAAGGGTGCTCATGGGGCATGAACCACATGCGCCAAGGAGTTTTACATCAACGACCATATCTTTGGAAATGCCTTCAAGCTGGCAGTCTCCTCCATCGACCTGAAGGTAAGGACGTACGGTTTCAAGGGCTGCAATAACTCTGTCGTAGAGCGGATCGCTGTTCGGCAGATAATCCTTGCTGGTGCTCATGGTATAATTGGTTTACAATGATTGAAAACAACGGGTGATTCTTTAATTACAGACCGTAATATCAAACCTCCTGCACAAAAAAACAATATGAAAGTTATGATAGTTCCGCTGCTTGCCTTGTATTTGTTATTGAAACCTGTCGGGCCACCTCTGTTGCTGCCTGTTTGATGGCTTTTGAGGTTGCCGAATCGGGTTTGCTGAGTATACAGGGGGTTCCGTTATCACCGCCCTCGCGGATAGCCCTGTCGATCGGGATTGAGCCCAAAAACGCAACGCCCTGGGTTCTTGCAAAGATCTCTCCGCCCTGGTTCCCGAAAATATAGTCTTTGGTGCCATCAGGAAGTTCGTAATAGCTCATATTTTCAACCAGTCCGAGAACGGGAACGTTGACTTTGCGGAACATGCTGAGCGCTTTTGAAACATCGGCAATGGCAACATCCTGGGGAGTTGTGACAATAACAGCGCCGGTCAGGGGAATGGTCTGGGCGATCGTAAGCTGAATATCGCCGGTACCTGGTGGAAGGTCGAAAATCAGATAATCGAGTTCCTGCCAATCGACTTCGCTGATAAACTGCTTGATGGCGCTGGAGGCCATGGGGCCACGCCAGATTACTGCAGTATCGATATCAATCAGAAACCCGATGGACATCAGTTTAACGCCGAACTTTTCCAGCGGGACAAGATTTTTTCCCGCCACTTCCGGTTTGGCGTCGAGCAGTCCGAACATGGTTGGAATACTCGGGCCGTAAAGATCGGCATCAATCAACCCGACTTTTGCGCCTGTTTGAGCAAGGCTGATGGCAAGATTGACGGCAAAGGTTGATTTTCCCACTCCGCCTTTTCCAGATGCGATGGCGATGATGTTTTTTACCTGTTGCAGTGGTCGCTCATGATGGGCACGGGATTCACCATGCTCTTTATGATGGCTGCACGGTGAGTGTGCTGCACCATTGCCTTGATTATGGTTACAGGATGAATTGGTTGATTCATCATGGAGAGTAGACATTGAGAAATAACGTTTAATTGTTGCAGAAAGAATATTGCGTTTTGATGAATTCGATTAAAGCCTCTACTTTTGAAGGAAACGCATTGAAATGGGAACTCCATCCAGAGTGAAGTGTTCCCGCAGCTTCTTTTCCAGAAACTTCCTGAAATTGTTCTGCACCAGCAGCGGATCATTGCAGAAAAAAGCGAAGACCGGCCAAGCTGCATTGATTTGTGTGACGTACTTGATCTTCAGCTCTTTACCTGTTTTTGTAGATGCGTGCGTCTGTGACAGCGCCTCTTCCAGAAATTTATTGAGCACACTTGTGCTGATTTTGCGGGCGCGGTTGCGGCTGATCTCCTGCGCCATGTCGATTGCCCGGTAAAGGTTCTTTTTGGTCAGCGCTGAAATGAAGACGACAGGAACGTAAGAGAGATTGCCCATGCTCATCCTCAGATTTTCTTCGTATATCTTGCTGGTTTTAGAATCCTTTTCAATCAGATCCCATTTATTGATAAGCAGAAGCGCCCCTTTTTTGCGCTCAACAGCCATGTTGATAATTCTCATATCCTGTTTTTCTATGCCCGGTGCTGCATCAAGCATCACCAGGGTAACGTCACATCGTTCAATGGCCTTTTCGCTTCTCAGCGAGCTGTAATATTCGATGCCGGCGTCAATTTTTGTGCGTTTTCTCAGTCCGGCGGTATCAATCAACGTGAACTCCTGCTGTTTGCGGATAAAGCGGCTGTCGATAGCGTCGCGGGTAGTTCCTGGTATGTTGGAGACTATCAGGCGATTTGAGCCAAGCAGAGCATTGACAAAACTTGATTTTCCTACATTTGGTCGTCCGACCACCGCAAGCTGGATGGCAGCACTCTCTTCAACAGGCTCTTTTTCTGTCTCAGGCAGTGACTCGAGGATATCGTCAAGCATATCTGCAACTCCACTCCCATCTCTTGCCGAGAGGAAATAGGGTTTGGTAAATCCAGTGCTGATAAACGATTCAGCATCAAGAGTCAGTTGCGGAGATTCAACTTTGTTGACCGCAAAGAAGAGCTGCTTGTGATGGAAAGTGCGCTGCAGCAGCCGTCCCAGTTCAAGATCCTCATAGGAAAGGCCTGCGCGCACATCGGTCAAAAAGACGATAATGTCGGCGTCGCGGATGGCCATCAGCGTCTGCTCAAGCATAGCCATGCTGATGATGTCGCCATCAGCGTTGTATCCTCCAGTATCCATCAGGAGAAACTGTTTGCCCTGCCATTCACCCTCGGCGATGTGCCGGTCTCTGGTGACACCGGGGGTTGGGTCGACAATGGCGCTTCGCTGGCGAAGGATTCTGTTGAAAAGGGTAGATTTACCGACGTTTGGGCGGCCTACAAGAGCAATTAACGGCTTCATAAGAACAGGGTTGCGGTCTTGATAAAAAAGTTGATACAGGCTCTTTCCGGAATTCGTGTTGAGATATAATGTATAATTTGTAGAATTAAGTGGAATAATTTACATTGTAAGACTTTATTTTTCGGAAAAGTCCAGTTAATCCATAGTAAGAGCATGAGCAAGACGTTAAGTTTTAAGACATATTCGGCAAAACCTTCAGACGTTGACCGTAAGTGGTATGTTGTTGATGCCGAAGGTCAGGTGTTGGGCAGGATGGCTTCTGAGATTGCAAAAGTCCTGAGGGGCAAGCACAAGCCGCAGTTTACTCCACATATCGATACTGGTGATTTTATTGTGGTAACTAATGCTGGAAAAGTCGCGCTCAGTGGCAAAAAGGAAGAGCAGAAAAGCTATTTTTCGCACTCCCATTATCCTGGTGGTGTCAAGGTTGATCATGTCAAAGAGCTTTTGAAGAAAAAACCGGAAAGGATTGTTGAAAATGCTGTCTGGGGAATGTTGCCACACAACAATCTTGGTCGTCAGCTTTTCAGAAAACTTAAGGTTTATGCAGGCGCGGAGCATCCGCATGCTTCGCAGTCTCCAGTTGAAATGAAAGTAAACTAAATATTAACGCATAGGGAATGAAAGAGGTTATTGATACAGTAGGTCGCCGTAAAACCTCGGTGGCTCGAGCTTTTATGACTCCGGGAAAAGGCCGGGTTATTGTTAACAAGATGCCCATTGAAGAGTATTTCAAAGACGAATTCAAACGTCAGCAAGCACTCAGACCTCTCGTGATTACTGAAAAAACGGAAGAGTTTGATATCAAGGTCAATGTTCAGGGCGGTGGTGTCAGCGGCCAGTCAGGGGCTGTCAGCCTTGCTATTGCGCGTGCCCTTACCGAATTTGATGAGGCAGCTCGCGCCATACTTAAAACAGAAAAACTTCTGACCAGAGATCCCCGTATGGTTGAACGGAAAAAATTTGGACGTAAAAAAGCCCGCAAACGTTTCCAGTTCTCAAAACGTTAATATCGTGCATTATCGTTTTATTATACAATTTCAGAACACAACTTCGCATATCATGCCATTCTGAAAACCATTCAGATGAAGCTTTTCGGAAGTGTCCGGCGTCCTGCGCCGGATACCGGAAGGTACCGGTTTGATAGAGGAACAACTAAATTACAAGAAAGCAGCTATGTCACATTTCCAGCTTGAAGAGATGCTCCGCGCAGGAGTCCACTTCGGTCACCTTGCACGTCGCTGGTGTCCGAAAATGAAGCCGTACATTTTTATGGAGAAAAA
>CAJAAV010000210.1 GCA_903937835.1 uncultured Chlorobiaceae bacterium
ATCTCTACCTCTCGAACAGGATTTTTTCTCAACACATATCGAATGCAATCTGTTTTATTTTCAACCTCATACAGCTCTGAATCGAAAAAATCCATTTGCAGTACCTCAGCCTTCAGCAGGGTTCTGATTTCTGGTTTCGAGAGTGAGGTGATATAATGAAATCCAGCATCGGTCAAATCTTTGGCCTGCGGTGTTTTGATCATTCCCTTATCGCCAACCATCGTTATCTCTTCAATTCCAAAGGTGTTGGCAACGGTACGAATCTGCTCTGCAACCGTCGACTTGTCGCCGGTATTACCTGCAAATACCCGAACGGCAACCGGATCGCCATCTGCTGTACACAACAAGCCAATGACGATCTGTTTCTTTCCCTTTTTACCATCCCTGTTGTAACCAAAAGCAGCAAGAACATTCTCCATCCCTTCAAGATATGACGAAGTAACATCATAGAGCAGCAATTCAGGGCCAGCACCCTCCGAATTGTGCTTGAATAACTGCTTCTCAATGCGCTCCTGATTCTCCATCAGCCATGCCAGGTTGGCGTACAGGTCATCCTCGGTAAAGCTCTCCAGTTCCAGTACATCGCAAGCGCCATAACTTGCCGCCATCCTGACCGCACCCATGCGTGAACCCTGCCCGATCAATCGGGCCATAATCTGCCACAGTGCAAGCTTTCCCTGACGGGTACGGCCAAGTGCTTTGCTAAGACCGAGCCTCTCAGCAAGCGTTTTGAGCGCATACACCACTCCAACACGAAGACCGTCATGAAGCTCAACATCCTCGATATTCAGCAGGGCAGACAAGTTGTCTTTGTACTTCAGAGCAAGTTTTATGGCGGCAACTTCTGCTTCCGAACATTTGGAGATTTTGCCCAAAGTGCGATTCTTGACCTTGCCATCTTCACGGTACGATTCACGAAAGAGGTACCGATGATAGGTTTTGCCGTTGATAGTGGTCTTGCTGGTATCGATATACATTGTGACTATATAAAGGTTTTTTATACTATTTGATAATATACGAAAAAACCTTTTGTGGACAAATAATTTAGTGACTACATTTTTCTCGCTTTTTCGCCTTAAAAGTACTGTCTATAAGGAGTTAATGAAAAAAGGGCTGGAACTTCCGTTGAAGTACAGGGCACACAGCAACCTGGATTTGCCGAAAGGATGTTTGTTTACAATTACCGTATTTTCGACCGATACAGGCGGCCTGTTGCCAGTCTGGCAGTACTGGCGGATACACACAAGCAGTGGAAACCCACCTCTTATGGCTTCTCGGTGCTGGGATGCAGCCATACCTTCAATTTTCCGGTTGCCAAGCTGACCGATTACGAAGAGCGTCTTGATGAGCTGCTCGAATCAGATAACGTTTTTGGATGGATTACAGCAGCTCATATTCTGACCCAAAAAACAAAAAAGCAGCATCAGGAACGCTACGCGGCAAAACTCCGTTTATTACGAATCCTCTATCAGCATCAATGGGATAAACAACGTATCATTGATTTATTTTATATTTTAGACTGGTTGATGCAACTGCCCGAA
>CAJAAV010000211.1 GCA_903937835.1 uncultured Chlorobiaceae bacterium
CGTCGGTAAATTTCCCATAGATGTCTTCCCCGTCATAAAGCAGGGCGCCGGTTGTATGACAGCTTGGAATAAGGTCATTCATTCGATTTATTGCACGTAAAAAAGTGCTCTTGCCACAGCCGCTCGGACCAATAATAGCGGTAACATATTTTGAGAGAATATCGGCGCTGACCTTCTTTACCGCTTCAAACTCACCATAAAAGACGGAAAACTCCTTAGCCGCGATATGAGCTGTTCCGCCTCCAGTTATTGTGCTGCGTTGAGGAGGCAGATAGATCTCCCGTGTTGCTTTCTGCACTGGCACACTCTCTGAAGTTTTTCTCACATCAGTTGTCATGAGCATTTGTTGTTAGCCTTTTAATTTTTTTGAAATACGAGCCCGCAGAACAATTGCTGACAAGTTCAGCAACAATACAATCGTGACCAAAGCAAGTACCATGCCATACTGGACATGGCGGATTTGAGTGGCCGCTTCATGTTCGCTGGCAAGATTATAGATGTTCCATGAAAGAGCGGGTGTAGGGGAGGAAAAAACATCCGCAAGACCTATTGCTGAGCCAACGCTGACCGCCGCTGTAAAGATAATTGGAGCTGTTTCGCCTGCTGCCCTGCCGAGGCTTATAACTCCTCCGGTAAGGATACCGGGAAGGGCTGCAGGAAGAATTACGGTAGCGATAGTATTCCATTTGGTGGATCCAAGGCTGAGCGATGCCTCTCTGTACGTTTTAGGCACAGCAAGAATGGCCTCTTCTGCTGCACGGATAATGGTCGGAAGAATCATAATGGCAAGCGTCAGTGCACCGGCAATAACACTTTTTGATTCAGAAACTTTCATGGTATTAATAAAAAAAGCAAGGCCGAACATACCAAAAACAATACTCGGCACACCAGCAAGAGTGCTGTTGGCACTGCGCAGCATACTGTTTAAAAAACCCGGTTTGGCATATTCTGTAAAATAAACCGCAGCAACAACACCGAGAGGAAAAGCAAACAGCATCGCACCGATGGCAAGAAAAAAGGTGCCCTGAATTTCCGGCCAGATTCCCCCGAAAAAGTGTGAATCAACAGAGCTGTCGGTGATAAATCCCCAATAGAACGTAAACTCGGGGAGGAGCATGTTCTCAAGATTATCCTTGATATAAGGAAAGAGCCTGGCAAGAGAGGTGCCCTCAAAGCCAATAGCACGGCTTACAAAATACTCCTTGCTCATCACATTGGGATTGGAATTATCCCACTTTGACTCATAGAGCAGGTCATGCAACTTTTCTTCAGCTTTCTCCCACCGGGTCTGACCGTATTTGAACCTTGTCAGCATCGGTTCAGGATCACCAGGAAGAGGGCCAAGCAGGGCCTGCAAGGCCGTCCGCACCTGAGAATATTTAGCCTGATATTCTGCCTTTTTTTCTGGCGCCATTGTTTCGAGATCCGCTTCAAAACCGGTAAGCATATCGTATACTTTAGCCCGGTATCGATTTGAAGAAGCAACCTCACTGGAAAGATCCTGACTGTCGCCCCTTTTGAATTCAGCATGTAACATCTTGCGATGTTCAACAGTACCGGTAAAAAATACTGCGCCAATACCATTGTAGACTATCGGCACAACAACAATCATCAGGGCCAAAGCCATAACAACGATTGAGCCGATACCAACAGCGGTAAACGAACGATCAAGTATCTTTCTGGTTCCGATATTCATAATAAAGGGTTTGAAGGAAAAATATTACTGCCCGGACAGAATTTTACGCTGGCGAACCACAATTCTCTCACTGACAAGATTGCTGATAAAGCTGATAATCAGGAGCAGCAGACCCATGGCAAACAGAACATGAAAACGGGCAGATCCAGTAACCTGATCGGCTTCGCCCATATCACCGGCAATGGTAGCCGTCAGTGTACGGATTGCTTCGAGGTAGTTGAACCATGGCTCGGGAATATGAGAAGAGTTGCCCGAAGCCATCCAGACCACCATCGTTTCTCCAAGAGCCCGCATAATACCGAGAATGACTGCCGCAAGAATACCGCTGCTTGCTGCAGGAAGAATAGTTTTGATAATCGTCTCAGCTCTTGTGGCTCCAAGCGCATAACTGCCCTCACGAATGTCGCGCCCGACAGCCTGAAGGGCATCTTCGGAAACACTGACAATAGTCGGCAATGCCATAAAGCTCAGTATAATAGAAACATTCAGTGCATTGGTACCTGTCAGAATCTGGATGCCATTCAGCACAGAACCAACCTTGAACAAGAGAAAAATCGAGGATAGGCCAAGAACAATCAACAACATCCAGTGACGTTGCTGACGACGCTTCTCATCCTTGATGTTCGCAGTCAAGAGATCAGAAATGACAATGACTGAAAGAAGCAGAAAGGGTGAGACGAGAATCCACCAGCCCCACATCAGCATGGGTCCTCCATGATCCTGCATAAGCGGAGCCAGAACAACAAGGGCAAAAAAACCGAATGCTACCGATGGAATTGCGGCAAGCATTTCAATGACCGGTTTGGCGTACTGTCGAATCGAAAAAGGGAGAATATCACTCAGACATATTGCTGCGGCAACCCCCATTGGGACAGCAATCATGGCGGAACCAAGTGTCACCATCAAGCTGCCGTAGATAATGGCAAGAGCACCAAACTCACCGGGCTCATCGGCAGGATACCAGTTGGAACTGGTAAAAAATTCGCTGAATCCGCGGATCTGGAAAAACGGAATAGCATCGCGAGCCACGAAATAGAAAATAAAAAGGACAATCACGGCCACAAAAAAGGCTACGGAAAAGAGCATCCCTTCTCCGGCTTTTTTTGCCACCTTCTGCAAGGCGCGTTTGCGAGCGCTTACCACAAAAGCATTCGAACGGTTACGCTCCCCCACACTCTCTTCAGCCATAGTCTTGAATGATTTCTTTGATCAATTATCAGTTACCTTCAGCATCAGCGTGACTTAATTTTGATTGCGCTAATCTATGGGCTTTCAGGATAGAAACCAACACCGGTTATGTTACAAGTATGAAACATTTGAAGTTACAACAGAAAAACAAAAACCGGCTCATTGTTCAACCGGTTTTGTAAATATTTGGCTGTAAGGGAAAAATCTCAGCGGTTGACAAAACCAAGCTCACTGATCATCCCTTTCCCCTCAACAGTTTTCGACAGGTCAATAAACTGCTTGACGGCACCTGCAGGCTGGCCATTGGTATAAAAATAAAGTGGCCTCGATACAGGGTAAGTCCCATCTTTCACCGTTTTCACACTGGGCAGAACACCGTTAACAGCAATCACCCTTACTGAACTATCGACAAATCCCAGCCCAAGAAAACCGATGGCAGAAAGAGTGGTGCTCACCCTGCTTTTTACTGACCCGTTACTTGACTGGGTTTCAGCATTACCGGTCATCTGCACGCCCTTGCCAATTACAAGCTCCTTGAATGACTCCTGAGTTCCGCTGTTTGATTCACGCTGAATAACAACAATGCGGGAATTGACTCCGCCAACTTCTTTCCAGTTGGTGATGGCGCCACGATAGATGCTGCTGATCTGAGCTTTTGAAAGTGAACGAACAGGGTTGCCTGGATGGACAACCATGGCAAGACCGTCGAGAGCAACAACATGCGCAACAGGATTAACTCCTTTTTTCCTGGCCGCAGCAATCTCTGCATCTTTCATGGCACGCGACATTGCCGCAATCGTGCATGAACCGTTGATCAGGCTTTTAGCGCCATTACCACTGCCCGACTCGCTCACCATGACACGAACACCATATTTTTTAGTGAAATAGGTTGCGAAAGATTTGGCGACAGGCCCAACGGTAGTGGAACCATCCAACACAAGAGCCTTTCCCTCCGCATTTGCGGTACCTGTTACGGCACAGGAAAAAAAGAAACCCAGCAGCAGAAGTTTTTTTATCATAATTCAAGACAATATGTTTAATTTGAGGAAAGATAATCACCGGTGAGTTAATTTTGAAATTTCATCTGCGTCAGTCTTCTCTGTTTGAATCGACTTAACGTGTTACACTCGCAGTTTTCTGTTGGTATCTATCACTTTATTTTATAAGTTACTTTCAACGTGGTGAGTTACAGTTCTCCACCTTCACAGTTCTCATGCGAAAAGAAATTTTTTCCAGAACACTATAACATTCTAAATAAATAATAACCATGGCAAACGAAACAAATGATTTCTCGGCCGCGCTCAGCAACCTTTTTGATACCACTGGTAAACTTGTCCAGCAGTCGGTTGAGCTCATGACCAGCGGAGTCAAAGTTGTTGCACAGATTGTCGAGCCAGTTGCTAAAACAGCAATTGATCTTGTCGGCAGTGCATCAAACTCTCTTGGGCAGGTATTGCAGAGCGCTTCATCAGCAATTGCTCCCAAAAAGTAAGCTGCTGACGCTAAATCTCAGGAAGCGCCCTATACGTCTGGTATAGGGCGCTTTTTTTATGCCACAAAAGCATATCACATAACAATTACAAATCACTCAAAACCAGAGAATCATCCTCATGATCTGCAATGCTGTTATCTTTGATTTGGACGGAACCCTTCTTGATACCCTCCAGGATCTTGTCAATACCCTCAATACGGTGCTTGCCCAGCACGATTATCCCGTGCATACCATCGATGAGTGCCGTTTTCTTGTCGGACACGGAATGAGAGAGCTGGTCAGAAAGGCTCTTCCTGAAGGAGTGGGTACCCCGGAAACTATTGACCTTCTTTTGCCGGAATTTATGGCACACTATGCTGACAACTGGAACATGAACTCACGCCCCTATCCAGGTATCGGCGCCATGCTCGACAGTATAACAGAACAAGGAATAAAAATGGCTATTCTCTCGAACAAAGCTGATCATTTCACCTGTCTCTGTGCAGAATTTCTGCTGAAAGAGTGGAAGTTTGATGTTGTCATGGGCCACCACAGCGGCATTGCCCACAAACCTGACCCTGAAGGCGCAATCCTTGTCGCCCGGATGCTGGGAGAAGAACCTTCATCAATTCTCTATATCGGAGACAGCGGCATTGACATGCTGACAGCAACAAGAGCTGGAATGTTCCCTGTCGGAGTGCTCTGGGGGTTCAGGCCAGAAAGCGAACTCGTTGAATTCGGAGCAAAAGCCCTGGTTCAAAACCCTGAAGAAATTATCGAAAACTATTTCAGCCCAAAGGGGATACGAATTGTTCACTGATACGATATTCTTCGATATCAAATGCAATAATATGATATTTCTGAGTATTATGGCGTTTAAAGCTTGGATGCCCGGGAATAAGGACTGTTCAATTTAACGCAAGCAAAGAATGCGCTCCATCCCGAAAACAGTATATCTTAAACTAAGTACTGCCGCCTCAGTCGAGTCGTTGCACCAAAACATCCTTAATTCCCTTTCCCCAGGATGGAAGCTTAATGCTCTTGATTCATCAAACGAGCGGCGTGAGTTCTACGATACGTTCGAGTGGCAAGCTTTCGAAAAAGGGATTATCATTGTTAAAAAAAAGAAAACTCTTTTTCTTGCTGACCTCAATACCGGCCTGGAAACAGCCTCTCTCCCATTCCCCTGGAACTCTTCCTTTTTTTTCTCAGACGCTCTTACCCCTTCTAAACTGAAAGAAAAGCTTTGCTCATGCAGCACGATCAGGGCATTCATGAAGCTTTGCTCTGTTGATGCACTTGTGCGTTCATACCGGGTTCTTGACGAAAACGAAAAAACTATAGCCATTCTGACGTCAGAATCCTTACGCATTGTTGATAATCATGCTCAAGAACCCTTCACACATGTTGTTGCTATCTCTCCTTTCATGGGATATGAAAATGAGATGGCGCAGGTTGAAAAGTCCTTAATGAACAACAAACATATTGACAGTATTCCTGAATTCAGGGAGCTTTTCAAGGAAATGATGCATGCCGCCGGACATACTGTTCAGGATTACTCTTCGAAAATCAGTCTCACCCTTGATCCGAATGCTCCAATTCATGAGAGCGCACGACGCCTGCTGCAATTCACTTTTTCTGTCATGCGTCTGAATGAAGCGGGTATCAAAAAAAATATCGATTCCGAGTTTCTGCACGACTATCGGGTCGCCATTCGCCGAACCCGTTCAATTCTCAAGCAGCTCAAGGGTGTTTTTGACGCAGGTGAAACGGCATATTATCTCAACATGTTCAGGGATCTTGGCAAACGAACCAATGAATTACGCGACAGGGATGTCTATCTGCTTCAGCAAGCAACCTATTTCAACTCTCTTCCCCCTTTCCTTCAGCCATCCCTGACATTATTCTTCGATAACATTGCTGTATCCCAAAGAACGCTGCACAAACAATTTTCCCGTTATCTTTCGTCCGGCACCTACAAGTCCTTTGTTGAAGAGTGGGAGGCATATCTCAACCGCTCGTCGCATCCGGAACCAGAACAGGCCCCAAATGCTTTTCTTTCAACCATGAGTGTTGCCAGAGAGACCATTAAAAAAGCATTGAAAAAAGTAATTAACCACGGTCGTCTCATCAGTCAGGAAACAACCGATGCGGAACTGCACGCATTGCGCATCGACTGCAAAAAGCTCCGCTATCTGCTTGAGTTTTTCGTTTCGATTTTTCCTCACAAATTGATTTCCCCCGTTATTCAGCAATTGAAGGAATTGCAGGATAATCTGGGTGACTTTGTTGATTTTACCGTTCAAATTCGTTTTTTGCATGAACAGCTTGCATTGATGCCCTCGGACAAGTTACTTGCCGCATCAACAGGCGGCCTTATCGCTATTCTTTTTCAAAAACAGGAAAAGGCTCGCCTCAAGTTCCACAAAACCTTCAGGTCATTTGACCATCAACAGACCAGTACACTGTTTCACGACCTCTTAATAAACGACTAACCATGAAAACAATTGCGTTATACAGTATCAAAGGAGGTGTCGGAAAAACGGCGGCGGCGGTCAACCTCTCCTATCTCTCTTCCCTGCGTTCGCCACCAACCCTGATCTGTGACCTTGATCCGCAGGGCGCAAGCTCTTACTATTTCAGAATTGCCGCCTCAAAGAAGTACAACAGCGATAAATTTCTTAAAGGGAACAAAAAGATATATCGCAATATCAAAGCAACTGATTTCGCAAATCTTGACCTGCTTCCCTCCGACTTTTCATACAGAAATCTTGATATCGAACTCGCTGAAGAGAAAAAACCGCAGAAAAAACTCAAAAAAAACCTTGAAGAGCTGAGCGACGATTATCGTTATATTTTTTTTGACTGCCCTCCAAACCTGACTCTGCTTTCTGAAAGTGTCTTTGCAGCCTCCGACGTAATTCTTGTCCCATTGATTCCAACAACGCTGTCGATTCGAACCTACGTTCAGTTAAAAGATTTTTTTGACACAAATAAACTTGACAGCTCGAAAATCCGGCCATTTTTCAGTATGGTGGAAAAGCAGAAAAAGCTGCACCGCGACATCATCAATGAATTCAGCAATACTCCTGAATTGCTCAGCCAAATGATTCCCTACAATTCCGAAGTTGAAAAAATGGGTATTTACCGGGCTCCACTGAATGCCGTTATGCCAAACGCTCCAGCATCAAAGGCCTACAGTAACCTCTGGGAGGAGCTTCGCGCGCACCTTGATCGCTAATCCATCCTGCGTTTATACGCCTTGACAGGCCGGGTATCTGGTTCTTTTTTGAGGATCTTTTTTTGTATCTTCTGGTTAGGGGTGTTCTGTACTTTTTTGTTTGTCACTTGCTCTGTAATAAATGTCAGCTTCCCGCTATTTCATTTTAATATGAAACATTAACCGTAAAGATGGAAGCTCTTTTATGAATAATCGACCAGATTTGGTCTGTGATAAAATGTGAGGCATAGCAAATCAAAAAACTGATCGGCAGGGTTGTTACTTTTTTATATTACTGTATTCCGAAACTCAATCCATTGATGCACCATCATGTCATTAGATCAAATAAAACAATGGACTCAACGCTACAACAAGGTTCTCTCTCAAAGAGTAAAGACCGTATTGATATTGCTGACAGGAATCACCCTTGCTGTACTGGTCTATTTTTCTGTTAATCTCGCTTTTCTGTATTCTTCAACCAACAATAGTATAAACACCAAGGCCATCAATGCCGCCAGGTCTGGCTCCCGTAAAATCGATAACATGGCCAAGGGTATCGAGCGAACGGTCAGAGATATCACTCTTGTTGCAGAAAAGAAAGACGTTAATGAGAATGACCTGATTGATATTCTCTCGGATAAAAGTAATAATGCTCTGTGCCGATATTCAATCAGATTTTTATCTGACTCTGAATCATCTGCAGTATACAAGAGACTGTCGAGTCTGGGCAGCATTAATCGTATGATGGATATGACGGTTACCGGCAAGTCCGATTCCAGCGGAGGATTGCCCTATGCCGAACTGGCTGGCATGAAAGACGGGTGGCAAAAAGCAGCCTGGAACAAGAGTGACAAGTCTGTTGTACTGAACTATCAGAAGAGGCTTTACACTACCTCAGGTTCTGGCGAAAAAAAACTGATCGGAGTTGTTTCGGCGAGAACCTCTATTGATGATTTTCAGAAGTTGCTTGACTTTCAGACGTTGGGACAGTATGGCTATCGTTTTCTTGTTAATGGTGATGGAGTCCTCCTGGATCATCCCGACAAGAATCTTGTTATCAATAATTTCAAACTGCTGGATTATGCCAGGAGTACTTATTCGGCAGAGAACAGCAAGAACCTGCTGCACGCATTTAAGACCAAAGCTGGTGTCAGCATCTCTGAAAAAAGCATTATTAACGGTCAGAAAACCGTATTCCGGTTTGAACCTGTGGCATCAACAGGATGGTTTATAGGCATTGCTCTGATTGTCGATGAACTAACAGTGCCTAATAGTTTTCTGAAACAGCAGTTGATGCAATTGCTTTCAGTATTTATTTTTTTTCTGCTCCTGGCGGGGCTCTATTTCATTCTTTTGTCTTCATCATCTGAGATTTTCCATAAACGGATCAAGCAATATTCATGGTTTGTCAGTTGTATGTTTATAGCAGGTCTTGTTGGTATATTGGCGCTCTATATCACAAAAGGAGCAAATTCTCCTTACGAAGATAACTGTATTACTGCATCCTCTCAAATAGAGCAGTACAAAAAAGAACAGACAGACAAGGCGCAGAATACCCAGTCTTCGCCGCCGCAATTTATCCAGACAGGTATTACGGTAAATTCGCTTTCCGTTTCAGAGCCAAATGAAATGGCCGAGGTGTACGGGACGATGTGGCAACGGATTCCTGCGGGTATGGATGCAAAGCAAGTTGGGGGGATACTGTTTCCTGATCAGATTGAAACCAAGATGTACGAAAGTTTCCGAATGGAAGAAAATGGTTTTCAGGTTATTGGATGGAATTTCTGTACTCGCCTCCAGCAGGATTTAAAGAGTTCCCTCTACCCTTTCGACAGGTACAATATCAAAATCAGGATGTGTCAACCCAAGAAGTTCGGATCCACTATTTTCGTTCCCGATATAGCATCGTACAAAATCACCTCCCCATCAACCAACCCTATGGTATCTGATGGTTTCTCTATTTCCGGCTGGAATGTTAACAGTACCTATTTTAATTTTTCAGAACATGCAGACAATATAGATTTCGGACGCCGTACACTTATGGAGAGTCCAATCGTCAAAGACCTTACCTTGAACATCACCATCGAGCGCGACTGGCTCAGCAGCGTTATTTCCATGATGATTCCAATATTCATCATTATGGTAATCCTGTTTTCAGGTGTCTATATGATCACTCACGAAAAAGAGTCAGAATCATTCAGCTTTGATGCCAATGAGGCGACAGCTATAGGAACCGCCTTTACAATGTTCCTTGTCGTCACAATACAAAGTGTCAGGATACAGGTGATACCCCAGGGTATTCTCTATATCGAAAAAATCTATTTCATGATTTATCTCGCAATGCTGATTAATGTGATTTTTGTAGTCGCCATTACGAAGCAAACCGGGTTTCTGTTTACTTACAAGCATGGAATATTTTACAGGTATCTGTACTGGCCATTATACACAGGCATTTTTTATATTATTACCCTGGTCAGCTTTTATTGACTGGTCAGGATCTTGTGATCAGCAAATTTGCCTGGCGACGAATAGCAGGAAACGCAAATCCACACACCTCAAAGCGGAAGCAATATTTTGAGGCAAAAAAACAGTGAAGCAACTCGACGCTGTGGTCGTACCGGGTGCCGCAAGGAGCCTTTGAAGAGGTTTGAGCTGTATAAGGGGAAACTTTCATGTACAGATTAAAGTAATTCGCCACCCCGCCCAACTTGGCCATTCGTCAATTTCATCAGGGAATCGCTGTCAATGCAACCATATTTTATCAAATACGATGTACAGTTTTTATGAAGTGCGTCAGTCTCCCATAAATCGTGAAGGCCGACTGCCGGTTAAAACAATAACACGAGCGACGGGGCTGCTTGCCCTTTTGTGTATAATTTCTGCATCTTCGCTTCAGGCGCAAACCAGACCTGATGCTGGCAGTATTCTTCGTGATCAAAAGCCTGTTCAGGAGCAGCAGCGGCAACTTCCGCTCCCTGAAGAAAAAAAAAGAGAGCCGTCAAAAGCTGACGATGGCCTCAGAGTTGAGGTCAAAGGGTTCTCTTTCAGTGGTTATGAGGGAGTTACAACCGAAGCACAACTCAGGGAAACCGTTGCATCAGCCATAGGCAAGTCCCTCTCATTTAAAGAGTTGCAACTTCTTGCCGACAACATTACTGCGCTCTTCAAAGAAAAAGGTTTCTATCAGGCAAGTGCTTACCTCCCGTCGCAAGACATCACTTCAGGCATTATCCATATTGCGGTCGTACAGGTCAAAAGTGATGGCCGTATTGGTGTCAAGCGCGACAAGAGTGTCAGGATCGACGACAACCTTCTTATCAAGATTGGCCGCCCGGCCGTGAAAAACGCACAGCCCGTCAACGAGCATCAGCTTGAACGCTCACTCCTGCTCATGAATGACCTGCCGGGGATTACGGCGAAAGCATCTCTTGTTCCCGGAACAGAATCAGGTACAAGTGGAGTCGAGATCGCCGTCACAGAAGGACCACTCTTTTCGGGAGCAGTCTGGAGCGACAATCAAGGCAGCTATTACACCGGTTCATGGCGAGGCAATGCCACGCTCTCCATCAATGACCCGCTCCATAATGGCGATCAGATTACGCTGCTTCTGACAGAATCTTCAGGTCTTGTTCAGGGGCGCATCGGCTACAGTATCCCTCTCCCGTTCAATGGCATCAGGGCAAACCTTGCTTACACCGGCTTGCGCTACGAACTTGGCGGAGAGCTGGCCTCTCTGCAATACAAAGGACTGGGCAACAGCATCGATGCTGGCTTGAGCTACCCGTTGCTCCGCAGCCGCACCTCCAACATAACGACAAGCCTCTCCTACTGTTACAGAGCTTTAACCGACAGCAATTTCGATATCGATAACTCTGACAAGCAACTCAACAACGCCACGTTCAGTGTCAGCGGTGATCGGTATGACCGGCTTTTCGACGGTGGCTATACCACATACAATCTTGGCATCACCACTGGTACCCTTCATGAATCCATTGCAGACATAGGACTTACCGGCACAGAGGGCGGCTATACCCGTTTTAACTTCGGACTTGCACGTATGCAGCGTCTCTCCGGGCATCTCAATATCAATATCTCAGGCACAGCCCAAGTGGCAACGAGCAACCTGAACTCCAGTGAAAAAATGACGCTTGGCGGCCCCGGCAGCGTGCGGGCCTATCCTGTCGGCGAGGCATCCGGTGACGAAGGCCAGCTTTTCAGCGCAGATCTGCGCTACACACTCCCACTCTCTGGCACTCGGGACAGCTTCCAGCTCGGTGCATTTTACGATGCAGGGCATATCACTCTCAACCATAAGCGTTATATCGACGACGTTTTCAATGCGACCGGTCGCAACAACTACTGGCTGCAGGGTGCTGGCATAGGGTTGAACTGCAGCTTTGCGGGGCGAGGCTCTTTGCGTGCAAGCTGGGCTTATGTGATTGGTAACAACCCCGGACAAGACAACTTTGGCAAAAACTCGGATGGACGGAGTGACAGCAATCGGGTCTGGCTGCAGGCCATGCTCTCTTTCTGAAGCGCAACCTGTCATACTGAATCATGAATATGGAATCGGTTTTTTTATATGCAAGAATTTGAATTATGAACAGGATATACAATGTCATCTGGTCCAAAACAAAGGAGAGATGGATTGTTGTTTCCGAAAAGGTAAAGGGTAACGGAAAGGTTCCCTCTTCCTCGCTTCGGAGCATAGCTCTTTTGGCCGCAATGTATGCCTCCGCCGGGCAGGCTTACGCCATTGATCAAGGGGCACTTCCCGCTGGTGCCCAAATAACCTCAGGCAGCGCCACCATCGCCACCAGCGGCACTCGGATGACGGTGAACCAGTCCAGCCAGAAAATGATTGCCAACTGGCAGAGCTTCAACATTGGCGAAAATGCTTCAGTCCACTTCAACCAGCCGAACAGCGCCGCCGCAGCGCTGAACCGCATCAGCGACCAGAACCCTACACAAATAATGGGTTCACTCTCGGCCAACGGTCAGTTGTTTTTGCTCAATCAGGCAGGCATTATTTTTGGCAAAACCGCGACAGTCAATGTCGGTGGCCTTGTGGCCTCGTCGCTCAACATGCTCGACAGCGACTTTCTTGACGCAAAATACAAGTTCACCAATGGAGGAAGTGCAGGTACTATCCTCAATCAGGGCGCCATCAAGGTCGCTGATGGAAGTGTCTTCGCCTTTATTGCGCCCAGGGTTACGAACGAAGGGAGCATTACTGCCAACAGTGGTAACGTTCTCCTGGCCGCAGGCGATCAGGTATCGCTTGACTTCAACGGTGACGGGCTCATCAGCTACACGGTCGATCGGGGAGCAGTCGACGCTCTCGTGGAGAACAGGGGCATCATCAAGGCCGACGGAGGAGTGGTTGTTATGACTGCAAAGGCTGCCGATGCCCTGCGGATGGCAAGTGCCCGTAATACCGGGGTCATTGAGACCCGCACCATCCAGAACAAGGGCGGGCGCATTATGCTCATCTCCGACATGGAGAACGGCCAGACAACCGTCAGCGGCAAGCTTGACGCTTCAGCTCCTGACGGAGGAGATGGTGGTTTTATTGAAACCTCTGGCAGAGAACTCACCGTTATCGATGGAGCAACAATCACCACCCTGGCGCCCTTCGGCAAAGCAGGCACATGGCTCATCGACCCGGTTGATTTTACGGTCAGTGCAGGAGCTGGGGCATTGACCATTAACGGCATTGGAGCCACTACCCTTTCCAATAGCTTATTAACCACAAACGTCACTATTGCCACTGACCCTTCGACTGTAGGAAATGGGGATATCTTAGTGAACAGCGCAGTCAATATTTACTCTTCTACCCTGTCGCTTCTGGCTGATGGCGCGGTGACGATCAGTGCTGGTATTGTGGGTAGCGGAGGGCAACTTGTGCTTCAAAGCGGGACGAACGGCACAGCCGACAAACCGGTTACCATCAACAGCTCTGTTTTACTTGGTGGCGGCAAACTGAAAATCACAAGTACAGGCGGAGTTCAATCTTATGCGGAAATCAATGCCTCTGGCTTGCTCGAATTATACGGAACAGGTGACTTTAATCTCAATTATACAGGGAATGTCAATGATTTTGATGATTTCACAGCAAGTGTTGTCGGTTCGATAAATCTTTATGAGAACAGTGATTTCATTCATATTCTACCGGCAGGAGTAACAGCTACCGGTGATGTAACCCTGCGAGCAGAAGAACAATTTAATATAGATGGGCCAATCTCCATAACCGGGCCGGGCAATCTTGTGCTTGCAATCTCGGGAAGTACTGTTGACAATTTCATCAATACCACGTCGCCGATTACGCTGAATAGCGGATCTGTCTCGTTCGTCACTGAAACAGGTACAGGAGCTTATACTCTTGCCAGTTCCATAACCGCCTCCGGTGCCAATATTACCTTCGACCAGCCGGTAATCCTCAACGGCAGCCAGTTGATTTCCTGCAACGGTCTGCTGACCTTCAACAGTACGTTAACGCCATCCGCCCTCTCAGATACCATCCTTGAAGCCAATGACTTTTTGTTTAACGGAAGTGTGACGGGAAACAACACCCAGCAGATAACGCTGAGGCCTTACAATGTTTCCGACAATATGACCATCGGTACAGGTGGAAACATAGATACCGCACTTTCCAATATCAGCGGATTCACCTCTCTTACGTTTGGTCGAGCTGACGGTACCGGAACAGTAACGTTAGGTGGCCCAACTCCAAAAACGCCTTACTCGTTTTCAAGTTCAATCACTCTGCAGTCGGGCGGGACAGGTGGTTCCGTGGTTATAGACAATCCGATTTCTACAACCGACGCACAATTGACCTTCAATGCCGGTGGTGCACTGTCAATCAACCAGAGTATCGACACTCAAACCGGAGCAGTTTCACTCACTGGAAATGCCATAACTATTGCTGACACCAAATCGGTCATCAGCTCTTCAGGCGGTGCCATCACCATCTCGACTAATACTCTCACACTCACAGGTACAGCGACCCTGTCCAGTGGGGGGGCGCTTATCATCACCCCTAAAACCACAAGTACAATCATTGGTATTGCAGGCGGGAGTGGCATCCTGGCATTGCCCGCCAGCTATTTCACCTCCAATTTCGCTGACGGGTTTTCCGGTATTACCATAGGTAACGCCACAACAGGCGACATAAACATCGGTGGCGATATCACACTCAGAGATAATTTCTCATTGATCAGTGGGGGCACTATCACTGTCAATGGAGCACTGGCTGCGACAGGGAACAACACCATTGCCCTAAAGGGATCAGGCACAGTCACCGAAGGCGCGAATGGCTCACTGGTTGCTGATAAACTGGTACTGCTGGGTGGCAATGTCACTCTGGACAACACAGGCAATAAGGTTACCACGCTTGCCGCCAGTGGCGTTGACAATCTAACCTACTTCAACAGCGATGCTTTGACTATTGGCACTGCAGGCGGTATCGATGGAATCAACACAACGGGCACGGTGAATGTGGCAACACTAACTGGCAACCTGACCATCTCGCAAACTATTGCCACCACCAACGCTTCACCAAGTGCCGTTACCTTGAATGCCGGCAGCAGTACTGATGCAACAACATCCACAGGTGGAGACATTATTATCAGCGGTGGCAGTATCACTGTCGGGTCTGGCGGTTTGGCCAAGCTCTATACCGGCAGCATCAGTGGCAGTTCAGGACTGACATCGCTCATTGGGTCTGGCAGCGGGAACTTCCGCTATGCGAGCGACGAATCAACCACAAATTATTCACAAGCACTTTCTGCCGGAACCTATGCCATCTACCGAGAACAGCCCTTGTTGACTGTAACGCCTAGCAACGAAACCATTACTTATGGTGATACAACGCCAGGTGTTGCAGGCACCTATGGCTCTTATGCAAACGGTGACACTTCGCCGGGAACGGTTACTGGAACTGCAACATGGACGATAAATGGAAGCGCGCCGACTGCCTCCTATGCAGCGGGAAGTTATGATATAATCTATAGCAGCGGATTGGGAAGCAGTCTTGGCTACGGTTTTACTGATAACGTGTCAAGCATCAACGAACTGACTGTCAACAAGGCACTGTTGACGGTAACGGGAATCAGGGCGTACACAGGCACAAACGGCTTTGATTACAGCATGCTGAGTGTGACGGGCGCACAAAACAGTGAAACGATAACGCTGAGCGCTGGCACTGGCAGCAGCGGCAGCAACACAGACGTTGGCAGCTACAGCGACAGCACGCTCAGCGGCCTGTCGATAAGCGTCATCGGCGGCAACGCATCGGCGTCTAACTACCAGTTGCCGGGCACTGGTACGCTGAGTATAACCAGGGCCGCCTTGAGCATCACTGCCAACAACGCCAGCAAAACGTACGGTCAGGCACTGACCTTTACAGGCAACGAGTTCAGCAGCAGCAGCCTGCAAAACGGTGAAACACTGAGCAGCGTGAGCTTGAGCAGTGGTGGAACTGCGGCAAATGCAAACGTTGGCAGTGGCAGCTACAACATCGTAGCCAGCGCGGCAGCGGGAGGCAACGGTTTCAAGCTTGGCAACTATGACATCACTTACAACCCCGGCACACTGTCGGTGAGTAAAGCGCTTTTGACGGTGACAGGAACCAGAACATACTCGGGCACAACTAGCTTTGTTTATGGCCAGATGAGTACTGTTGGCGCACAAAACAGTGAAACGATAACCCTGACCGATGGCGCTGGCAGCAGCGGCAGTGATGTTGGCAGTTATACCGGCACACTGAGCAGCCTGTCGATCATCGTCAGCGGTGGCAACGCATCGGCGGCAAACTACCAGTTGCCGGGCACTGGTACGCTGAGCATAACACCAAAGACAGTAACACTTTTGGCAAGCAAGACTTATGATAGCACAACAAGTCTTGCCGGTGTGGTGACGATTGTGACCGGTGTCGGCAGTGAGACGCTGACTTACAGTAATGCTGTTGCCAGTGATGCCAATGTTGCCACAGCAAACAAATCCATCAGCACAATCACTCTTGCTGATGGTTCAGGCCTGGCAAGCAACTACCAGTTGCCGACGCTGAGCAGTGCAACTGCACCAGTGACCATCAACCCGAAAACAGTAACACTTTCGGCAACAAAAACTTATGATGGCACATCAAGTCTGGCCGGATCGGTGACGATCGTGACCGGTATCGGCAGTGAGAGCTTGACCTACACGAACGCTTTGGCGAGTGATACCAATGTTGCCACAGCGAACAAGTCAATCAGCACAATCACGCTTGCTGATGGTTCAGGCCTGGCGAGCAACTACCAGTTGCCGACGCTGAGCAGTGCGACTGCGCCACTGACCATCTCCCCGAAAACAGTAACACTTTCGGCAACAAAGAGTTATGATGGCACATCAAGTCTGGCAGGTGCCGTGACGATTGTGACTGGTGTCGGCGGTGAGACCTTGACCTACACGAACGCTTTGGCGAGTGATACCAATGTTGACACAGCAAACAACACCATCAGTACAATCACGCTTGCTGATGGTACAGGGCAGGCAAGCAACTACCAGTTACCATCACTGAGCTACAGTACCGCACCAGTAACTATAATCACGAATCAGACCACTCTTAATAGTTTAGCCGACAGAGTGAGCAGCTCAGTGGTCAGCACTATCCCGCTGGCCAGCAAATCGACGACATCTGGAACTGGAGACAGTGGCTCGGCGACCAGCAGCCCGGCCATAACGACAGTGGCGACAGAGAGCAGCTCGGCCGCAACAACCGGGGCGACAGAGAGCAGCTTGGCCACAACAACCGGGGCGACAGAGAGCAGCTCGGCCGCAACAACCGCAGCGGCAGAGAGCAGTTCAGCGACCAGTAGCAGCTCGACAACAAATGCGGATACAGCCGCCAGCACGGGTAGCAAAACAGGATCGAATGCCGCAGCCACGAGGGCGCTAATGGCTGTCGGATCAATGAGAGCAGGTTTGCCAGGTGCCATGCCAGGATCTGCATTCAATTTTGGAGCACCCGCTCAGGTCATAGATAATACCTTTGCAACCAGCAGCCTTGCAAGCAACAGCCTTGCCGAATTAGTTTCCAGCCCTGATCAACTTTCTTTATCGAGTGGAACACCGGTGTTTGGCAGGCAGCGTTACAATGCCGCTTCAAAGAAAACAAAAAGGAGCGACGCCCCACCAGACCCGGTTGCCTTTGGTACCCTGGGAACACTGGGATATTTAACCGTATACTTATTCGCAATGTATAACAAAAAATAGTTCCCCTGGGTCGCTTTAGAGAACCTCATCTATGCCGCCCATCCGGGCCAGAACTCACACCGTCACCTTCCGATACCGGTTCACCGCCAGCGTCACCATCACCACGGCATAGCCGATCAGCCAGAGCAATTGAGACCGGATCTCCATCAATCCTGACCCTTTCAGCATGACGCGGCGCATGATGTCGACGAAGTGTCGGACGGGGTTGAACAGTGTCATGGTTTGTGCCCAGTGAGGCATGCTTTCGATGGCGGTGAAGAGACCGCTCATCAGGGTGAAGATGACCATAAAAAACCATGCCACAAACATGGCCTGCTGCTGGGTTTCAGTGATAGTGGAGATAAAGAGCCCCATACCAAGCACGACAAGCATAAAGATCGCTGAAACAAGATAGATCAGCCAGTAACTGCCGAGCATCGGAACATGAAAGATGAGTCGGGCAATCAAAAGGCCGATGCTCATTTCGGCAACTCCGATAATCCAGAATGGGACAAGCTTGCCTGTGATGAACTGGTAGCGCTTGATCGGGGTGACGTTAATCTGGTCGATGGTACCGATCTCACGCTCCCGCACCACGTTCATGCCGGAGAGAAAAAGGCCGATAAGGGTAACAAGAATGACGAGGATCCCCGGCACCATGTAGTGAGTGTACTCCAGTTCGGGATTGTACCACCCTGAAGAGATAATGCCGATCTCCGGCGGCGCCTGAACGGTAGCATTAATCCCTGATTTCGGCAGCTCCTCGCGGTTGAAGGTTCCGATAATCTCACTGGCATAGGCCTGGATAACGCCTGCTGAAAAGCCGTCTTCGGCGTTGATCATCAGTTGCACTTTGGCGTGACCGGTTGTGGTAAGATCGCGTTCAAAGTCGTGCGGAATAACCAGCACGAGGTCGGCCTTCCTGCCAAGCAGCTCTCCGATACTCTCTTGATCGGAAAAGGAGTAGCCTGTCGGGCGAAAATAGTCGGCTGCGGTGAATCGCTTCACCAGTTTTTCCGAGAGAGTAGAGCGATCCCTGTCTTGCAGGTGAAGCGGCACCTGTTTGACATCGAAGGTGGCCGCGTTGGAGAGGATCACCAGTTGGATAAAGGGCATGATAATGATGATCGGCAGCATCCCCCGGTTGCGGAATATCTGCAGGAACTCTTTCTGAACCAAAAACCATATCGTACGCATCAGCCAACTCCCCTGTTTACCGCTCTTAAAGCCTTGTCTTGAACTTTTTGATACTTGCCGCCATCAGTACAGTCGCCATCACGGCAAGCACAAGTGTCTCCTTCCAGATATAGCCGAAGCTTGTCCCCTTCAGCATGATTCCCCGAACAATGATCAGGTACCATTTTGCCGGAATGAGGTTGCTGATCATCCGCAGAGGCAGCGGCATGCTCGCCACGGGAAAGATGAAGCCCGAAAGGAGGATCGTCGGCAGCAGGAGCCCGGCAAGGGAGATCATCATGGCCACCTGCTGTGAGCTGGTAATGGTGGAGATGAAGATGCCAAGCGAAAGGGCCGTCACAATAAAGAGCAGCGATTCAAACATGAGCAGCGTTACGTTTCCCCGGCAGGGCACGCCAAAGACAAAGGAGGCGAGCGCCACCACGGTCACCACGTTAACGAAGGAGAGCAAAAAATAGGGCACAACCTTGCCGATGATAATCTCCACCGGCCTGAGCGACGACACAAGCAGCACCTCCATGGTGCCACTCTCTTTCTCCCGTGTAATACTGATGGAGGTCATCAGCGCAGAGACCAGCATGAGAATAAGCGCCATCAGACCCGGCACAAAAAGGTTGACACTTTTCAGCTCAGGGTTAAACATCATCAGCGGCACAGCCTCAACGCCCACCACTGCCGTTCTAAGTGCCGTGTTCCGGTAGTCCTGCAACACCGAAGCGGTATAGCCGGTGATAATTTTCGAGATATTGGGATTCGAGCCGTCGGTCAACACCTGCACGTTCGCCCTCCCTTCCCGTATCATGCGTGCCGCAAAACCTGGCTCGAAAACAATCGCTTCGGCAATGCTCCCCCCCGCAAAAGCATGCTCAATCTCTTTTATGGAGTGCAGCTCCTGCGTCATGACAAAGTAGCCCGAGGAGGCGAGCTTGTCGGTAATCTCCCGGGTAACAGCATCATGCGACTGGTCGTATATCCCGAGATTGACCTCCTGAATCTCGTTGCGAATGGCAAAACCAAAGAGGAGCAACTGAATCAGCGGCATCCCGAAGAGAATGGCCGCCGTTCTGCGATCACGAAAAATGTGATAAAACTCCTTGAGCAGAAAGCCTTTGAAACTGTGCATTCCGTTTATTGGCTACACTTCGATAATCCGACGAACATCTTTCAGTAAAAGGAACAAGTGATAATGGTCGACCGGTGATGGGACAAAATCAAAATAGGCATAAAATTGCTGCGCAGTTTTTCAATCGAGAAGCGTGTTGACAGGTCTACGAGAAGTATAATTACAATTTAGTCCCGAACAGGAAGTTCATTCGCTAATTCGAGAACAATACTCATCAAACTTTCACTTATAAAAACCGGACTGGCTGCTATAGTTTCTAACAGAAGGGCAACGCATGGGATAAGTCCAGCCCGTTTGGCTTGAAGCAATACACCCAAAGAACCAATCGTTTTGATCTTGTTGATTTTTGCAATCTTGCGACCTCGCCGATCATCAATGAGCAGGTAGTCGGCATCAATCTCTTTATAAAGCAGCATGGCCTTGGTTTCACCGAGATCAGCAAACGCATCAAGATACACAAAGTGTTTCATGTCTACCACGCGCACTTTACCTTGGAGATAACTCCGCAGACGAGCCGACTGCGGCTTGTCAGATTCTGTTACTTCAGCATAAACGGCATCCGGCACAAGCACATTTCCAAAGATGGCATCAAGCAAGGCAAGGCCTATCGCAGGTAGCAAGAGCAATCAAGGCCGAGGCATCTGCGACCAAAATCATGATTGAAAAAGCCATTAAGTTCTTCAAGCAACTCATCTCGCGTGATATCGATGACAGGTTGTCGATTGGTTTTGCAGATACTCATAAAGTCATAAATATTAAAACCAGCCAACTCCGCTGCTTTAACCAGCGTGACCCTCTTTTGCTGATAGAGCCAAAGAGCATAAGATGTGCGAATTTCTTGCCGAATATCGGTCACTGCCTGAAATGCTACAAAATCATTGGGTAAATCAATGGCTATTTGCATGAAAAGCCCCTAATCTGTTATAAAGTTGATACTAATAACCATAACGAACACGTTTTCACGTCGTACCGTTCCTTGCGCTGCTTTCGGAATATTTTCATTCCACCATAGAACAACATCATTGTAGATAATTTTCGCATATCACCAATCAAAGTATAAGTATTTCCATGCTATAAACGATTAAGGAAAAAATATAGAAATTCCATGCCGTGCATTTTTGCTGTTCAATCTACGCCGCCCAACTGCCGTTAACATCGCCCTTTACTATGCCAATCAGGTGCACCTCCTGATCCATATCAAGAGTAACCGGTATCGGATTATCCGGCCAGACAACGTGAGTTCGTGACATACTCTCACTGCCGATGCTCTCGGGCACAAACAGCCACTCTTTTTCGGGCGCAGAGCTGAGCTTGACCGCCATTTTCAGGATGTTGAGAGCATCGGCAGCTTTAACCTGACCGTCGTGATTGACATCTGCAGCAAGGTATTGATATGACGATAC
>CAJAAV010000212.1 GCA_903937835.1 uncultured Chlorobiaceae bacterium
CACTGATGTCATGGCCGGATGGGCGTTTTTTGGGTGTGTAGAAACTCTCCGGGTCCTCAATCAATTTTTTCATACGATCAGAATAAGGAGTCAGCACCTTCCTGATATCGGCTTTTGGAAAGTCGGTTTTACTAAACCACCATACCGTATTGACAGAATCTTTTGCACGAAGCTTTCGCTTGTTGACCCATTCAATGGGCTGGTTGATGAACACTGGAATACTCTCTTTCCTTCAATAGATGAAACCCTGTTGGCGTTATCTAAAAAAATGTATTATTGTGATGGTTGAACCCTTTACATGAATGGTAACTGAAAAAATAGTGACGATGGAAGCTCATCCTCTGCAACCACTGGCAGAAGTCTTTGGATATCCGATCACTGACCACTCAGCCAAAGCTCAACGCTTCCGTGCACACAAGCTCTGCCCGTTTAACAACAAAATCCCGAATTGCACAAAGGACAAGGCAAAATATCCTCTTGGTGTATGCAGTATTTTTCACAACAACCAGCCAGTTATCCCCCCCCACAGCCAAATTATCCGAGACCCGATTACCTTTCATCTTCACGCAAACGCCTTGCCCCACAGCTTCTTTTCAAAGGAGGAATCCTCCACACCTGGAAAAAGAAAACTGCCGTGGCAATACATAAAAATTTTTTCGAGACACTGCCCCTGTTAAAACAGGTAGAGAAATCTGAGGCTGATATTGCATGGTTAATCTACGATCTTGTGCTCTCCACCGAAGAGGGGACAGAACGCTATCACCTGAAAATCATCGACGAAATTTATACTCAATTTGAATCAGCTCTTCTCTCGATTACAACGGCAACACCCGGAGATATCGATAACTTTATAAAACTGCTTCAAAAGAAACTTGATGATCAACTTGAGACTCCTCCAATCAATGCGGTAATAGACAATCCATTGTAACATGACGCTTCCCCGACAACAATGTCTGTTCACAGAAATGGAGGAATCCATTACCTGCCCGAAACCGGTCAACATAGCATCAGTGCCTCATCGAAGTCCTTTTCGCTATCCCGGTGGCAAAACCTGGTTTGTCCCCACCTTCAGAAACTGGATTCGATCTCTGCAAAAAAAGCCTTCACTGCTGATTGAGCCTTTTGCTGGCGGAGGTACCATCAGCCTCACGGCTCTGTTTGAACATGCCGTTGAGCATGTTATTATGGTTGAACTGGATGAGGAGATCGCGGCGGTATGGCAGACGATTGTGAGCGGTCAGGGGGATTGGCTTGCAAAAAGAATCCTCGGGTTTGACCTCTCGAAGGAAAACCTCCTGTGTGAACTGCAAAAAAAGGATGGCGATATAAAGGAAAAAGCCTTTCAAACCATTCTGAAAAACCGAACTTTTCATGGCGGGATTCTTGCCGATGGCGCAGGATTTCTAAAAAACGGTGAAAATGGAAAAGGAATTCATTCTCGATGGTATCCTGCAACTCTGGCAAAACGATTTTCAAACCTTGAGCATATTGCGGGCAACATAACATTTCTGCAGGAGGACGGCTTAAACACCATAACGGAGTATGCCGACTATCCGGATGCGATTTTTTTTATTGACCCGCCATATACCGCTGGAGGGAAAAAAGCGGGAAAACGTCTCTATCGCCATTTTGAGCTTGATCACGACCTCTTGTTCAAAACATGTAGTTTGATACGCGGAAATTTTTTGATGACTTATGACAATGCTGAAGAAGTCCGACACAAGGCCTGTACCTATGGATTCCAGATGCGGCTGATTTCGATGAACAATACACATCACGCCACAATGGAAGAGCTGGTTATCGGAAAAGATCTCTCATGGATGGACAGTTATCCGGCAGTGCATGAACCTGAGATGAGATGGTCTGACGAGAAAACGTGAATGGAATTAGCTCAAATACAAGCAGTAATCATCATTACCGACAGTCTCAAGCTCGAGTTGCTGTCGGTATTCGGTATAGTGAGAAGGTTGGAAGGAATTGCCCCACAGTTATCCTTGCCAAACGCGTCACTGATGTCATGGCCTGATGGGCCAATAGAAATCCTCCGCCAGTTGAAACCCGATCTCATCGCAGAAGGCCAAAAGTACCCGGAAGTTGTACAGGGAACGTGATGGAACACCGGCACGATATGCTCCGCCCAAATCAAGAACGAAACTCCCGCTCTCTTTGAGAACCCGGAAAACCTCCTGGCCGAATAGCTTAATCCACTGGAGGTATTCCGTCTCCTCAACATTGCCGTAACTCTTTTGGCGCCGAAGTGCAAAGGGGGGCGATGTCATAACCAGATCGATGCTATTGTCTGGCAACTCTGCGAGAAGTTCAAGAGAATTGCCGACATAAGCTTCTCCTTTGGTTGTATGGTAAAGAGGTGTGCTCTGCATTGAACGGGTGTTTTTTCTCACGAGTGAAGAAGATTCATTGCGCCGTGGATCACAGCAACAACGTCAATCTGTTCTGATTTAATATGATAAATAATGCGGTAAGGGCCTTCTATGACTTCACGAATCTGATCATTCTCATATTCAGGAACCCTTCGGCCCGACAATGGGAAATCAGCGATCTGTCGAGATTTTTGGGTCAGGTGATCGACCATACGCGTTTGGCATATACCGGCGAATCCAGCGCAATATGATCGTGGATGGCATCCAAATGTCCCTCGGCTGTAACTGTCCAGTAGACTTTCATTCTGGTAAGCCATACTTGGCGCGGACTTCC
>CAJAAV010000213.1 GCA_903937835.1 uncultured Chlorobiaceae bacterium
GTTAAGTTATTCCAGAGTTTCTAACATACAGAAAAGAAGGGACTTCCTGAATTGTTATTAAGAAAGAACAAGACGTAGATCGGCACAATACTGAACCCTGCGGCAATAAAAACAGAGTAGACCGAGCCAATGAGCTTTACCGTATCGGTATACTTGCTGTGGTTCCAGCCAAGAGTCTGAAATGCTGACTGAATCGCATGGTTCAGATGAATACCAAGAAAAATAAAACTGACAATGTAAAAAAGTGAATACAAGGGTGTTGAAAAGAGAAGGAGTGTACGACTATAAAAATCATGAACTGCAATCCCGGGAGGTGGTGCTACAAGTCCGATTTTAATAAAGTAGAAATCACAAAAATGAAGGGCGAGGAAGATGAATACAATGATTCCTGTATGAAACATGTACTTGGAAAAGAACGAGGTATCTGAACTGTTGCTTCGCGCATAGGCAACAGGCCTTGCGGAACGGTTCTGGAAGGAGACGACCAAACCGAAAACGATATGGAGCAGGAAGCCTGCAAAGAGCACAATTTCAGCAATTTTGATGACTGGATTGGTGCCCATGAAGGTTGCTGCTTCCGAAAAAGCACGACCTCCATCATTTTTCAGCAACATCAGGTTAATACCGAGATGTACGCATAAAAAGGTAACCAAAAAAAGCCCGGCTAACGCCATAAGTACTTTTTTGGTAATGGATGAATACATAAGCATAGTGTTCATACAATGGTTATTTCAATGGGAAAGAACTGAGGATTACATCCTGTGGGCGTCAATGTAGCACTTCATTTTCTATAATCCAACAGATAAATCAGCTCTCATTGAGAAAATCAGCCAGAGCAACTGCTCTGAGTGGTGAGGCTTCAGCCTTGGCAAGTTTCAGCGGGAAGCCGCAAAAGATGAAAGTACGATGCAGAAGCGACTGAAGTTCCGAAAGATTTTCAATGATAAGGGTGCCATTCTGAAGCAATATTTTATGAACGGGAAAAGTTTTGGCGTCGGGCGCATCGACCGATATCGTATCCACTCCAACACCTTTCAAGTCAAATCCTTTCAGCCACAGGGCGGTCTCAGAAGAAAGTACCGGGTAGCCCTCATAATAGTCAGAAGTATTCCAGTATCTGCTCCATCCCGTGCAGAGCAGCAAAAACTCACATTCACTGATAAAAGGAAGAGCTGGCTGAAGAGTCTCAATTGAAATTACCCGGTTCGGCGTTCCTCGAACATCGATCGCAAGGCCTTTGCCGGCAAACCGCTCGATACCAAGGGCATCAAGCGAGAAAGCATCCTTCAGAATATGCGAAGGCAGATCGACATGGGTTCCGACATGGGAGGATAGCGTAAGAAGCTGCTCGGAAAAACCATCTTCCTCAATGGAACAGAGTGACTGAAAAACGGGACCCGGGGTACCCGGATAGCAGGGCATACCTGGCTCAATCGTATGACTCAGATCAATAACCTGCATCACCCTTCTCCCTGTTTCTTCCGATTCTGCCCGAAACGTAGTCAATAATCGTCTGAATTGCTTTTTCTTTTTCACAATCACAAAAAATCTGGTGCCCGGAATACTCCAGCCATACAATAGATTTGGCTGAGGGTTCAGTGGCAACCCTGTTGTACACGATCGTTGCACTTTCAGGAAGAACTGTCTTTTCCTGACGGCAATGCAGAATCATCACCGGTACAGTCACAAGACCAAGCAGGGGAAGGCTCTGGTTGATCAACTCGAAAAGCGAGATAATCGCATCAGATGGCACCCAGGCATAATGAGGAATACTGGTGACACTCTGTGGCCCGGAATAAAGCGAATCCAGCCCCCAATTCCTGATGACCCTGCTGACAAATGGTGCCGCAAAATGGAGGGGGCGGCCTGGAGCGAAAACGGAAACAAGCTTTATTGCCGGTGCAGCAAGTACGAGAGAATCTATATTGCCCTGATATCTGATGGCAAGATTCAGGGAGAGGATAGCTCCCATACTGTGACCAATCACAATGACCCGCTCAGCTTCAAGCATCAGCTTTTGCAGCGCCTTATCAGCATCCGCCACCCATGCTTCCCACCCAACGCCCCGGAGTGCCTCGGGTGATGATGCGCCATGGCCTGCAAGCAGAGGCATGCTTACCGGAATACCAAGGTCCCGAAGGGGTGCACACAACGCAGCTACACTATCGAGCGTCGCCGTGAAACCGTGAAGAATAAGAACGCCATAAGAGTTTCGCTCGTTGTGTTGGCCAGCCATAATAACATTCCAATAATCTACATGAATCTCAGTGAGACATAGCATACCACTGAATAGCCTGTCGAATACAGGGCAGAGCAAAATACAAGTAAATAAGGGAATTTCCCGTTTAATAGCTATTCTTGAGGAATACTCATTAAACAATAAACCGAACAATGCGCAAGGTTTTACTGATTGGATCTCTGTTGTTGCCCCTGGTTCTCAGTTCGTGCTCATCTTCAAGGCTCGACTTCACTGGTATTTCACCCGAAGAGGCTTATCGACTGGGAAAAACCAAGAATACACCCTATGTCGTTGACGGCAAGGTGTATGTACCCATGAGTTATGATGAGACAATCTCTTATGAGGAGACGGGTATTGCGTCCTGGTACGGCCAGGAAACCCTTGATCAGCATAATGGACAGTTAACCGCATACGGTGAAATTTTCGACCCGACAAAGCCAAGCGCCGCACACAAATATCTTCCGCTGCCCTCTCTGGTAAAGGTAACCAATCTTGATACCCGCACATCAATTATTGTCCGGGTCAATGATCGTGGGCCCTTTGTTGACGACCGTGTTATTGATTTGAGCACAGAAGCGGCAAAACGTCTCGGATTCTTCGAAAAAGGCACTGCTAAAGTCAAGATTGAGGTTATCTCGCGATAAAGCTCAATCTTGAACCTGAAGATTCAGGCTATAGCTATTTCTTCATGACAGCGGCATCTTCTGTAAACTTTTTAAGCCCGATATCGGTCAGCGGATGACTGACAAGCTGTCGAATAACGCTGTAGGGGATGGTGGCAATATCGGCACCAATCATGGCAGAATCTACGACGTGCTGCGGGTGCCGCACGCTGGCGACAATCACCTCGGTCATATAGCCATAATTATCGTAGATAGTAACAATCTGCTTGACAAGCGCCATTCCTTCGGTACTGATATCATCCAGCCGCCCGACAAAGGGACTGACATAGCTGGCCCCGGCCTTGGCTGCAAGCAAAGCCTGATTCGGCGAAAAAACCAGAGTGGCGTTAGTAGGGATTCCGCGCGCTGAAAAATGGCTTATCGCTTTAAGGCCGTTGAGTGTAAGCGGGCATTTGA
>CAJAAV010000214.1 GCA_903937835.1 uncultured Chlorobiaceae bacterium
CCCGATCGGAGGCCGCGTCTATTATCGATACCTACAAATCGAAATATCCGGGTCTTTTTATTGCTCTGCAGAACATTATTGAACTTGGACGAAAAAATGGTTATGTCTCCACCCTTCTCGGACGGCGCCGTTACATTGCTGACCTCAACAGCCGGAACACCAACCTGCAAAAAGCGGCTGAACGGGCGGCCATGAATACCCCCGTTCAGGGTACGGCTGCCGACATTATCAAATGCGCTATGAACCTCTGCAGCCAGCGCATGAATAAGAACTTCATGAAATCCGTCATGCTGCTGCAGGTCCACGACGAGCTGCTCTTTGAAACCACTGATGATGAAAAAGAGCCGCTTTCCATGATGATTGAACAGGCAATGATTGAAGCAGCAATCACTTGCGGACTTAAAAATGTTCCAGTCGAAGTTGATACAGGTATTGGAAAAAACTGGCTGGAAGCCCACTAAGCATTGACTTACAGGAAAAGTTTTCCTATATTCTGAAACAGGTAAAGCAAGATTGTTCAGACAAAACAACAAAGATACCGCATGGCCTCTACAAATCGGTTTGTGATTCTGTCCGAATTCGGCTGGAATTTTTTGGCCTTTCTGGACATGCCCCTCTCAAAAGGCGCATTCGTTCTTTTTCTGACACTGCTCTTCTCTTTTTCATGCACACCAGCAACACTCCTGGCTGAAGAAAAACAGCCTGGCGATATAAAAGCAAAAACTGCTGAAGGGCTTCTGGCAAGCACGGAACAGATCATTGAACAAATGATTATGAAAATGGACTTCCAGAAAGACAATGCAACTGAATTGCCCGAACTGGATGAAAACCCCAATCCAACATCTTTTTTTTCCAGCATACCAAATATTAAACCCGTCAGTGGTTCAATTACCAGTACATTTGGCACCAGGGTACATCCGATCTACAATATCTCTCTTTTTCATTCAGGCATTGATATCTCCGCCTCCGAAGGCACCAGGGTAGAGACAACAGGTGACGGAATTGTTACTTTTTCAGGATATGACAAAGGTTACGGACAAAAAATAACCATCAATCACGGCTACGGTTATAAAACCATTTATGCACATCTGTCTAAATCTCTCGTACGACAGGGCCAGAAAGTCAAACGGGGCGACATTATTGCGCTTTCGGGAAACACTGGCGTTTCGACAGGTCCGCATCTCCACTACGAAGTTCAGAAAGACAACATAAAAGTCAATCCAACAGCTTACTTCTTTGATGAAACAAACCCTGACAAGTTCATCACAACGCAAAAGACTGAACCAGACGGACGTGATAATAACTCTTAACATGAACAAATCAATCGACATAGTATGTACTGGAATTTAGACCTTGCACGTTATATAGCTGATGCTCCATGGCCTGTAACAAAAGATGAACTGATCAATTACGCAAACAGAACCGGCGCCCCTCAGCAGGTTATTGAAAACCTTGTTGATCTTCCCGACAGCGACGAAATGTATGAAAGCCTGGATGAAATATGGCCCGACTACCCTACTGACGAAGACTTTGGTTATGGGGATGAAGAACCATTGACATAGAATAGAACAAAACGGAATTCATGTTTGGTAAAAGCGCTCACTTTTATAGCCCTTGTGCTTTTTTGTGCCTTTACTGCTCAAGGTCAACCTGACAGCAGAAGTGAAAAGAGCGCTCCCTCGCCACCCTGTGTAGGCAAAATCAATTTCAGGGGTAATACATCGATTAGCGAGGAGGAACTTCGCCTGATCATAAATACCTCTGAAAACAGATCTTTCCTTGGAATCGGCCTTTTCGGCGGTGCAGAAAAACCGTTCAATTCCGAAGAGTTTGCAAAAGACATCTTTCTGATCAAAAAGCTCTACACCTACAAGGGGTATTTCTTTGCCGATGTGGACACCACAATTGTCAGAAAAAGCAACGGCAAAAAAGTTAATCTGGGCATTCTGATCCACGAACATGAACCATCAAAAGTTGATGCGCTTCATTATGAAGGGCTCGAACGTATCCCAGCAGGACTTAAAACAGAGTATCTCCTCCAACAACGGCTGAAGTTACATGATGTTTTTTCTGTTGAACGACTTATCGAAGAACGCGACCGTACTCTCTCTTTTTTCAGGGAGTACGGTTTCACTTTTTTTCACGAAGACAGTATCCGCATCAAGGTTGATACCGTTGGAACTCATGCTGGAATCCTGTTCAGACTCAGCCTTCCGGAAAGGCTGAAATACGGCCCGGTCAACGCAGTAGTTCACAACCCGCGGAAAAACGATACCAATCCAAAAGAAAAAAAATTTTTACGGGAAGGTATCAAAGGAAATATTATTGGAAAACAGAGGATCTCGCCTGCTCTTATCACCTCTGCCATCGCATTCCGGCCTGGAGACTTTACCCGACAGAGCCTTGAACAACGCACCTTGCAGAATCTCGGCGCAACCAATGTTTTTTCATCTATTTACATTACACCGGATTCGGTGCACGCTGGCGAACTCTACACAACGATCAACCTTGAAACTGCACCCAAACACCAGATAGAACCGAAAATTCTGGTTGATAACCGGTATGGCCCCCTCTTTTTTGGAACATCTCTTGCTTATGAAAACAAAAACCTCTTTAGTGGAGGTGAACAGTTCCGTACATCAACCGAATACGGTACCCAGGCCAGTTCCAGCAGCAAGCTGCTTACAAACCTTAATCCAGACCAATACAGCAAGTTAATTCCATACGAATTCAGCCTGAAAAGCACTTTGGTCATGCCGGTTCTCAAAAAAACCGGCAACTTCTATTCGACAACAGTTGAATACGCAACCACAAAACAGCCTGTGCTGCTCTCAAGCAGAAGCGGATTGATCCGAGGAACCTACAACGCCCGCCTGAATCCTTCATCACGCCTGAATTTCGACTTTTTTGAAATCGAGTGGGTCAAAAAAGACTCTCTCAGAGGATTCAAACAACTCTTTAAAACCGATCTTGCCAAGAATATCGGCATTGACCCTTCCAGTGAAGCTGCGGTCAACGCAGGAATTGACAGTCTTATTAACACCCATGTCAACCAGACATTCCGGCTTCGCTACAACTCTACAACCCGACAGAGCGTTCTGCCGGAAAAGACGATATGGAACATCGACCTTCTTCTTGAAGAAGCCGGAAGCCTTGCCTGGCTGATAGATAACTATATTGACACAAAACATTACAGCGGGTTCACCGATAAAGATCCCCATATATTCGGCACAACCTATTCTCAGTATGTAAAACTTGATAGCGGATTGGGCTTTGCAAAAAATTTGTCAACAAAAAGCCAACTTGCCGGAAAAGGACGGATTGGATGGATGATGCCTTATGGCAAAGCGGATGCTACACCAGAAGAACGCCGTTTCTATGCTGGAGGAGCAAACGGCATGCGAGGCTGGCTTTTCAACACACTCGGGCCAGGAAGCAGTGTGAGCGAGGCCGCAGCTAATTTCGGTGCTGACATCAAGGTTGAACTCAGTCTGGAATACCGTCTGAAATTTTTCAGATTCCTCAACCAGCCTTCAGGAGTAACGTTCTTTACCGATATCGGAAACATCTGGGACCGAACAGGACCATACGCTTTCAACCTTGATTCCCTGACAAAAGATTTCGCCTGGGACTCAGGTGTTGGACTGAGAATAGGCTCACCTATCGGCCCGTTCCGTTTTGATTTTGCCTATAAGCTCCATGACCCGACTGAAGCAAAACCCTGGCGTATCTCAACCTTGAACATCGGTAAATACACCTTCAATTTTGGAATTGGTGAAGCTTTTTAATTACTTGCCCAAATTATTTTTTTCACGATTAAGGACATATTCCCATGCCAGCACCATCAACACTTCTCGCACCTTCCATTCTCTCAGCAGACTTCACTCAGCTTGAACACTCGATTGCGATTGCCACAAAAGCAGGCGCGGACTGGATGCACTGCGATATCATGGACGGCAACTTTGTTCCCAACATCACCTTCGGGCCACTCATCGTACAGGCTATTGCGGCTTGCACCCCGATGATTATCGACACCCATCTGATGATTGCCGATCCAGACCGCTTCATTGAAGATTTTGTCAAAGCCGGTTCTCACCAGATTACCGTGCATCAGGAAGCCTGCACGCACCTCCACCGCACTATTCAGTTCATTAAAAGCCTGGGTGTAAAGGCTGGTGTCTCAATCAATCCTGGAACTTCGCTCTCTACGCTTGATTCCATTCTGCCGGATCTTGACCTTGTTCTGCTGATGTCGGTCAATCCCGGTTTCGGGGGGCAGAAGTTCATACCATCATCAATTGGAAAAATCCGGCAGCTTCATGAAATGCGCCTGCAGGCCAATCCGCAGATGGTCATCGCCATTGACGGCGGTATAACAGAAGAAAATGCCCAGGAAGTGGTTTCGGCTGGAGCCGATGCGCTGATTGCCGGTACTGCATTCTTCAAATCAGCCGATCCGGCACGCACAGCGGCTAACATCAGGGCTATGACCAGATAATTTCGCGAAGCTCGGGGCTGATATGCAGACCCTCCCCTATCAAGACAGCATCAAACGATGCCGTCTCGACAAGGGCGATATCAGCAGTAGTTTTCAGGCCACTTTCGGCCACCGCAATAACCCCGGAAGGAATAGAAGAGCGCAGTGTTACAGAGGTCTGCAGATCGACTGAAAAATCCTTTAAATTGCGGTTGTTGACCCCGATTATTGCTGCGCCCTTTTCAATGGCGACATCCAGCTCCAAGCGGTCATGCACTTCAACAAGGACGTGCAGACCGATAGCGGAAGAGAGCTGCAGATAGTCGCCAAGTTGCGCAGGATCAAGCGCCGCCACAATCAGCAGAATGGCATCAGCGCCAATCAGCCGTGACTCAAATATCTGTGACTCATCAATAATAAAATCTTTGCGCAGTATCGGCAGGGGAAATGAGCGGCGCACCTGTTGAAGATAGTCAATGGAACCCTGAAAAAACAAGCGATCTGTAAGCACCGAATAGGCCGCAGCGCCAAGCTCCCCATAGCGACGGGCCATCACGACAGGATCAAAATCCTGCACAATAAGACCGCGCGAAGGAGAAGCTTTTTTGATTTCGGCAATAAGCTTCAACCCACGATCCGCACGCTTGATGGCACCGGTAAAATCACGGGTGGAAGCCAGAGAGCCCTGCAGTTCCAGATAACGCTCTGCAGGCTTCTCCTTTTCAAGCTCCACTATTTCCCGCTTTTTCTCCTCTAATATCCGGGTAAGATAGGTCATGGCAGGTCAGTCAGCGGCAGCCAGTTTGCGAAGCTCGTCTTCAAGCTCAACAATCTGGAGAATATTGTCAAGGAACCAGGGATCAATACCGGTCGACTGATGCACCTCTTCAATGGTCGCCCCAGCCTGAAAAGCATAACGAAGATAAAACATACGGTCGGCCTTGGGTATCCTGATTTTTTCAAGAATATCCTCTTTGGCAAACTTCTTTTGCTGCGGAGTCATATCAAGCACATTCATGACATCCTTACCGTCAGAGCCAAGCCCGGCACGGCCGATTTCGAGACCACGGAGCGACTTCTGCAGCGCCTCCCTGAAGTTTCTTCCGAAAGCCATGACTTCACCAACGGACTTCATCTGGACGCCAAGACGGGCATCAACATTCTTGAACTTTTCAAAATCCCAGCGAGGAATTTTGACCACACAATAATCAATAGCCGGTTCAAAACTTGCCGGAGTTGTTTTTGTTATATCATTGAGAATCTCATCAAGCCTGTAGCCAACCGCCAGTTTGGCTGCCACCTTGGCAATAGGAAAACCGGTTGCCTTTGATGCCAGCGCCGAACTGCGCGACACACGGGGATTCATCTCAATCACCACAATACGACCATTCACAGGATTAATGGCAAACTGAATATTGCTGCCACCGGTCTCGACACCGATCTCCCGGATAATTCTGATTGAAGCATCCCTGAGCTCCTGATACTGACGGTCAGTAAGCGTCTGAGCCGGTGCCACAGTAATGCTGTCTCCAGTATGCACCCCCATAGGGTCAACATTCTCAATCGAGCAGACAATGATCACATTATCAGCCAGATCACGAATAACCTCAAGCTCAAATTCTTTCCAGCCGATCAAACACTCCTCGACAAGCACTTCACTGATAGGACTTTCCATAAGCCCCCTGCGCACCGCTTCATAATAGTCTGCTTTCGTCTCGGCAAAACCGCCGCCGGTTCCACCAAGAGTAAACGAAGGGCGAATAACAATCGGAAGGCCGATCTCGTCAAGTGCCTCTCTTGCCTCTTTTTCGTTGCGGACAAAAACACCTTTAGCCATTTCAAGGCCAATTTTCTTCATCGCATCGCTGAAAAACTCACGATTTTCAGCTTTTCTGATGGCACGAAGCTTGGCTCCGATAAGTTCAACTCCGTTACGCTCAAGAATACCAGACTCAGCCAGACTGACCGCAATGTTCAGAGCCGTCTGACCGCCCATAGTCGGCAAAAGGGCATCGGGTTTTTCACGTTCGATAATTTTCTGCACATATTCCGGTGTAATCGGCTCGATATAGGTCGCATCCGCAAACTCTATATCAGTCATAATTGTCGCCGGATTACTGTTGACCAGCACCACACGGTAACCATCCTCCTTGAGGGCACGGCACGCCTGGGTACCGGAATAATCAAATTCACAGGCCTGACCGATCACTATCGGACCGGCGCCAATTACTAAAATCGACTTGATATCTTCCCGCTTTGGCACGTTTTTTCGGGTTTAATACTTGGTAAGCTTTGAGAGAGGTAATGTACAAAATATTTCACGAGTTTTGTTCCCCCAAGCGGAGGCAAACTACTCAACAACACGGATCGGCTCCTGATGAAAGCCTCCCGACCCCCGTCTCAGCCATGCGGTAATCTCCCTGGGTTGCCCATTCATCAAGGCAATGATCAGCAACGTATGACCCGAACGCGCAAAATCCACATCATGGAGTGAAGGAATCGCCGGAGAATTGATGTGGGAATGATAAGAGCCAATGATATCAAAACCATGTCTCGCCGCCTCCCGTTCTACATCGAGGTACTCCTGATGGGTTATCTCAAAACCATGCTCTTTGCCAAAATAGAGGCTGTTCGTGCAGGGGGCCACCTCATAGACAATATTTTCTATATTTCCTCTGTGATCATTTTCCTGTATTCCGACAAGCAGTCCACAGCATTCGTAAGGCAACTGTTGAAACGCCTGCTCCTGAATAATCTCAAATTTACGCCGGAATAGTTTCATAGCACAAGCCCCCTGGCTCCAATGTCTGTACGGTGATATGCGCCTTCAAATCTGATCTTTTCAACAATACGGTAAGCACGGTCAATGCTCTCTCTGAGAGTCTCGCCAAGCGCTGTTACCGAAAAAACCCTTCCGCCCGCTGTAACAAGCTGCCCGCCTTCGCTGGCCGTACCAGCATGAAACACCAGGCAATCCTCCATTTCCGTAATATCACTGGCAAGAGTAATCCGCTTGCCGGTTTCATAATGATCCGGATAGCCGCCGGAAGCGATCACAACCGTCGCGGCCGATTTCCGGTGCATCTCGAACGGCACCTCATCAAGCGTGCCATCAACACTTGCCTGAAGAGCTGTCATAAAGTCACTTTTTAACAAAGGAAGCACCACCTGGGTTTCAGGATCGCCCAGACGTGCGTTGTACTCAACAACAAAAGGCTCTCCGCTGTCGATCATCAATCCGACATACAAAAAACCGGTGTAAGGAAAACCCGCTTCAGCCATGCCCTTGAGTGTCGGCCTGATAATCCGCTCCTCAACCCTCTGCATGACCTCAGGAGTCACTATAGGGGCTGGAGCATAAGCTCCCATGCCGCCGGTATTTTTTCCGGTATCTCCATCGCCAATACGTTTGTGATCCTGGGCTGGCAAAAAAAGGCGATAGCGGACACCGTCAGTCAAGGCAAAAACGCTCGCTTCCTGACCCTGCAGGAACTCTTCGATAACTACCTCATTTCCGGCATCCCCAAAAATACGATCTTCAAACAGCTCCCTGATTGCCTTCAGCGCATTCTCCTTGCCAGAGACAATAAAAACACCTTTTCCAGCACAAAGACCACTTGCCTTGATCACCAGTGGGTACAAGGTTTCAGGGGAGCTGATAAAGTTGTTGGCCGCATGAGCATCCCGAAAAACATGGTAACCAGCCGTAGGAATACCGTGACGCTGCATGAACTCTTTGGAAAACACCTTGCTTGACTCGAGACGGGCCGCAGCCTGTGTTGGACCCACAATCAGCTTCTGCGCGTCACGGAAAAGATCCACAATACCCAGTTCAAGCGGAGCCTCAGAGCCGACAACAGTCAAATCAATACTATTATCAACAGCAAACCGGAGCAGATCATCCAGCGCTGTTGCTTTCAAGGGCACATTACGAACCTTTCCTCCCATCAGGGCTGTTCCGCCGTTCCCCGGCGCCACAAAAACCTGCTGCACACGTTCACTTTGTGCCACAGCCCGGCAGAGGGCATGTTCACGAGCGCCACTTCCTATAATCAAAACATTCATAGCTTTCACTGTGGGCACTGGCTGTATTTCATCATCTGGTTTATCTGACATGGTTTGTTAAATTGCATCTTATACTTTTTAACAAACCGCATTTCTTATATAAGGCACACAACCCGAAATAAACAATAAAAAAAAATAATTCGTGTACACTTACGATCCTTGATTGTCAATTATTCTTGACTACTATGCCACTCTCCCCGGTAATTTCACGTTATATACTTCCCACGGCGCTGAAGCTTCTCTATGCAAGCCTCAGAATATCGATAACCTCCGAACCATTGCAGTTTTCAGACAAAGGAGCCATCATCGCATTCTGGCATGGAAAAATGATAGCTGGCTGGCTTCTTGCCAAAACCCTCGGTTCCTCAAAGAATATTACCGCTGTCGTGAGTCTTTCTGAAGACGGACGTACTCTTGCCGACACCCTTGAGCGACTTGGTTTTTCACTGATCCGCGGATCAAGCTCAAAGGGAGGTGATGAGGTCAAACGAACCATGCAGGAAGCCCTTCAGAAAGGGGAGATTGTCGTCCTTACACCTGACGGACCGCGAGGGCCGGTCAACCAGTTCAAATACGGCACGTTGCGGCTCGCTTCAGACAACCACTACCCGATTTTTTTTGCAGAAATAAGTTATGCCAAAAGATGGAGGCTCAAAAGCTGGGACCGATTTGAAATTCCCAAGCCCTTCAGCAAAACCTCAGTCAAGCTCCATCTTCTTGAGCTTCCTGCGTTTAACAGCGATAAAGAGCTGCAACACTATACCAAAAAACTTTCAGACCGTCTCAGCCATGCATAATCCCCTCTTCATACTCCTCAGACCCGCCGCGATGCTTTATAGCTCTATAGTGCAGTTGCGCAATACACTTTTTGACCGCAAGCTTTTCAAATCATGGAAATCCCCTATTCCTGTTGTCTCAATCGGAAATCTTTCAGCAGGCGGCACAGGGAAAACGCCTCTTGTTGACTGGGTCGTCAAGTACTATCTTTCGATCGGCTGCAAACCTGCTATTGTGTCGCGCGGGTACCTGAGGGAGTCAAAAGGCGTGCAGCTTGTATCCGACGGTCAAAAGATTCTGCGCAGCAGCAAAGAGGCTGGCGACGAAACGGCGATGCTTGCCTGGAACAATCCTGACGCCATTGTCATGGTCGCAAAAAAAAGAGAGGATGCCGTAACCTATATCTCCAAACGCTTTGCCCAAAGGCCCCCCTCGGTTATCATCCTCGACGACGCATTCCAGCATCGCCAGATTGACCGTGCGCTCAATATCGCCATCATCAATGCCGAAGAACCATTTCTCAAGGCAAAAATGCTGCCCGAAGGCCGCCTGAGGGAACCCCTAAAAAATCTCTCAAGAGCCGACCTGATCGTACTTAACAAAATCACAGATCAAGAAAAAGCTGACGCTATTTTGAAAGAACTCGAAAAAAACGGCAGCCCGATTGTCAAAGCACGCCTCAAAATCGGAGAGCTGATCTGTTTTTCAGGCGAATCCTGCACCTCAGATGAAGTGCTTGTTGCCGAAAACCTCAACGCCCTTGCATTTGCAGGCATAGCCTCTCCGGAAAGTTTTCTGGAAAGTCTCACAAAAGAGGGAATAAACATTGGAGCACACCGCTTTTTCCACGACCATGAGCCTTATAGTGTAAAAAAACTGCGTTCCGTACGCCGGGAAGCTGAAGCAAAAGGGTTAAGCCTCATTACCACGGAAAAGGACTACTTCCGCATGCTCGGGCATCCAGAGCTCATACGGATCCTTGCCACCATGCCCTGTTACTACCTGAAAATCGAAACGGAAATCTTTGAAGGCAAGGAAACCATGCAATCGATGCTGAAAGCCGTTATTGGCAGATAAAGGGCAGGAGAGATCAAGCGTGACTGAGGATAATCCCCCTTTCCTACTCCTTCACAATGTTGGAGATGGCCTTGAACCGCTCTCCTTCAGCAACACGCAACAACTCAAAAAGAGCCATTTCGGTACTGGTCAGAGAAGCACCGGCTTTTTCAATACATCGAATCCCGAGAAGCTTGTTTTCTTCAGTTCTCGATGAAACAGCGTCTGTCACCAGATGAACATTATAACCAAACTCGATAAGCTCAACGGCTGTCTGATACACACAGACATGGGTTTCCATCCCTGCAACAAGAATTTCGTTACGGTTGAATGAGCGAAGCTGCCTCATGAACTCAGGTGTTCCACAACAACTGAATGAATTTTTTTCAACAGGAAGAGCGCCGGGCAGCAACTCTCTCAGAGAATCGACCGTGCGACCAAGGCCTTTCGGATACTGTTCGGTCAAGAGAACCGGCACATCAAGAATCGTAGAGGCTCTAAGCAACTTTTTTATATTTCGTTCCAGTGCCTCCGGCTGAAAAACAACCTGGGCAAGCCTGCCCTGTACATCAATAATCAAGAGAAGTGTTTCTTTGGGAGTAATCATAGCAAGAGCTTGTTCAATGAAAAAAATCAGATAAAAACACCCTAACGCAAGTGCTAAAATAACTTTTAATTTTTACGGGGCTGACACGGGAAACTGGCGACCGCAAGATAAAACGAGTCAGCGTTCTTCTTTCAGGATGCGGCTTTCTTGATGGTTCTGAAATTCATGAGTCAAGAGGTGAAGGAGCCAAAGGCATTGAAAAACTTGTCGGTGACCTGCTCAGCCTACTCTGATCTGCGGTTTTTCTCAAAGGGAATACCTGCATCACGGGGAGCTGAAGCCTTGCCGACAAACCCGGCAAGCACTACAAGCGTTATAATATAGGGCATTGACTGCACCAACTGCGACGGAATCCACCCCGTCTGAAGCCAGATTTCCATGGATTCGGTGGTGGCAAACAGCAAACTGGCAAGAGCAGCGCCAGCCGGATTCCACTTGCCGATAATCATGGCAGCAAGAGCGATGTACCCTCGTCCTGCCGACATATTATCGGTGAAGGTGTGTTGCTGAAAAACAAGAAAAGCGCCAGCAAGAGCAGCAAGAGCACCGGATACAAGCACTCCGGAATAGCGCATGCGATCAACATTGATTCCTGCACTGTCGGCCGTTGCAGCACTTTCGCCAGTTGCACGAAGCCTCAGCCCGTAAGGTGTCCTGAAAAGAATCAGTTGACCAGCAACAACTGAAACAACCGCCGCAAGAAAAAGCGGATCAACCAAAAGAGAAGGAACCTCAATACCAGCAATCCGCTCCGAATTCATCGAACTCCCGAAAAGAAGAGTGAGACCAAAACGAGTCGCGCCCATAACAAGAATATTGATGGCAATACCAGCGACAATCTGGTCAGCCTTCAGAGTAACCGTAATAAAGGCAAAAAGCAACGCAACGCCCAGACCGCAGAGAAGAGCCAGAACAATCCCTGTCAAGGCAGAGCCAGTCCTGTACTGGCCAAAAGCAGCGCCGAATGCACCAACAAGCATCATCCCTTCAAGAGCAAGATTGACCACCCCGCCACGTTCAGAGAATGTTGCACCTACAGAGGTTAGAATGTATGGCACCGCAAGACGTGCAATTTGAAGTAGAATAACAAGCGGTTCAATCCCCATAATAAATAAGAATGAATATCCTTTCCGGTAGTTTTTCCATGTGTTTTTTACTAAATTTCAGTTCCGTTAAAAAATAGTCAACTTCACCTGTTTTATCACCATCGGCTCAAGTTATTTTGGGTGAAACAAACATAATTACTCCTGAAAATCATGCCAGAATCTGAGAATACCAACAAAACGACTGCCAGTAAACAATACATTTACAATTTTTCAGGAGGCTCTTCTGAAGGTGATGCGTCCATGAAAAACCTGCTTGGAGGAAAAGGCGCTAACCTTGCTGAAATGGCCAACATCGGATTACCGGTTCCTCCGGGATTCACCATTTCAACCGAAGTTTGTACGTACTATTACGACAACCAGAAAAACTACCCAAAAAATCTTTTCGACCGGGACATTCCCAATGCACTCAGCAAAATTGAAGAGTCATTAGGCAAAAAATTCGGTGACCCCGAGAATCCCCTTCTGGTCTCGGTGCGATCAGGTGCAAGGGCATCAATGCCCGGCATGATGGACACCATTCTCAACCTGGGACTGAATGCCGCCACCGTTGACGGCCTGGCAAAAAAATCAGGAAACCCCCGTTTTGCGTGGGACTGCTACCGCCGCTTCGTGCAGATGTATGGCGACGTGGTGCTTGATCTCAAACCAACCGACAAAAAACAGATTGACCCCTTCGAAAAAATTCTTGAAGGCAAAAAACATGAACTCGGCATCGAGCTCGACACTGAATTCACTGTCGAAGATCTCCAGGATATTGTCGCGAAATACAAAGCCGCCATTCTTGAAAAAACCGGCAAAACATTCCCTGAAGACCCACACGAACAGCTCATTGGAGCCATCGGCGCCGTCTTCAACAGTTGGAACAACGAACGAGCCATCGTCTACCGCAAACTGAACCATATTCCAGGCTACTGGGGCACCGCCTGCAACGTTCAGGCCATGGTCTTCGGCAACATGGGCGAAGATTGCGGAACAGGCGTCGCCTTCACCCGCGATGCTGCCACCGGTGAAAACATCTTCTACGGCGAGTTTCTCATGAATGCCCAGGGAGAAGACGTTGTTGCAGGAACAAGAACCCCGCTGAAAATCGACCAGCTCAAAGCAGCAAACCCCGGCATTTACGACCAGCTCGAAGAGATCCGCTCCATTCTCGAACACCACTACCACGACATGATGGACATTGAGTTCACCATCGAGAGCAACAAACTCTTTATGCTGCAATGCAGGGTCGGCAAAAGAACCGGTATGGCGGCTGTGAAAATTGCCGTTGACATGTTCAATGAGAAGCTTATCGACGAAAAAGAGGCGCTCATGCGCATTGAACCAGAACAACTCAACCAGTTGCTCAGACCTGTCTTTGACATGAAAGAGAAGCAGGCTGCTATTGCTGGCGGAAGACTCCTTGCAACAGGGCTGAATGCCGGTCCAGGAGCCGCAACCGGCAAAATCTACTTTAATGCCGTTGATGCCTACGAAGCCGGCAAGCGCGGCGAAGCGGTCATTCTTGTCCGCATCGAAACATCACCAGAAGATATCAAGGGCATGAACGCCTCTGAAGGTATTCTTACTGCACGTGGCGGCATGACCTCCCATGCTGCGCTGGTTGCCCGTCAGATGGGCAAGGTCTGCGTCGCAGGATGCGGAGCACTCAATATCGACTACCAGAGAGGCGAAATGCGCGTCGCCGGAAAAGATACCGTCCTATCAGAAGGTGATTATATCTCCATCGATGGAAGCACCGGTGAAGTCATTGCCGGAAAAGTTCCGACCAAAAACTCTGAAATCATTGAAGTTCTGGTTGACAAAACCCTCAAGCCGGAAGATGCAGAGACATGGCCCATCTACAAACAGCTAATGGAGTGGGCAGACAAGTACCGTAAACTCAGTATCCGCACCAATGCCGACCAGCCAGACCAGGCAGAAATTGCCATCACCTTCGGCGCTGAAGGTATCGGCCTCTGCCGTACAGAACACATGTTCTTCGGTGGCGAGCGTATTGATGCCATGCGCGAAATGATTCTGGCCGACGATGTTGAAGGTCGCAAAATAGCGCTTGAAAAGCTGATTCCATACCAGCGTGAAGACTTCTACGGCCTCTTCAAAGCAATGGGCTCTCGCCCGGTCACCATAAGGCTCCTTGATCCTCCACTTCATGAGTTCCTGCCGCACACCGACAGCGAAATCAAAGTTCTGGCCGGAAAAATGGGGAGATCCTTTGAAGAGGTCAAGGGACGCATTAACAATCTGCACGAATTCAATCCCATGCTTGGCCTTCGTGGCTGCAGGCTCGGCATTCTGCATCCTGAAATTACGGTCATGCAGGTACGGGCAATTATCGAAGCTGCCTGCAAACTGAAAAAAGAGGGTCTTGAGGTTGTCCCTGAAATAATGGTGCCATTGATCAGTACGGTCAAGGAGCTCGAAATCACCAGTGAAATCATCCACAAAACCGCACGCAGCGTCTTTGCTGAACAGGGTACAGGAGTAAAATACCTGGTTGGCACCATGATTGAGGTACCACGCGCCGCGATTACCTCCGACCAGATTGCCACCGCTGCTGACTTCTTCAGCTACGGCACCAATGACCTGACACAGATGGGACTTGGCATGAGCCGCGACGATTCCGGACAGTTTTTGCCAGTCTACCAGCAGCAGGAGATCTTTGCACGCAATCCATTTGAATCTCTGGATATTGAGGGTGTGGGCAGGCTGATGAGCATCTCGGCCAAAGAGGGACGTGCCGTCAAACCAGAGCTTAAGCTGGGCATCTGCGGAGAACACGGCGGAGATCCTTCGACCGTCGAATTCTGCCACCAGTTAGGGTTGAACTATGTTTCATGCAGTCCTTACAGGGTGCCGATTGCCCGTCTTGCCGCAGCAAGAGCCGCACTGAAAGGCTGAGCCGACACAAAAAATTTACTCTCAATGAATAAAGGCGGCCCACCGGGTCGCCTTTTTCATTAAGAGTGCTGTCTGAGTTACAATAAAGGTTACGCCTGTGCCTCTGTTTTCTTGAAAAATATGCAGCCACCTGCTGACGGCGTCGAAGCTAACAGATTATAGAAACAACACATGGAATTCAGTCATATCAGCATCAGGGGAGCCCGGGTACACAACCTCAAAAACATCTCTCTTGATATCCCGCGCAACAAGTTTGTTGTCATTACCGGCCTTTCCGGTTCTGGAAAATCAAGCCTTGCCTTCGACACCATTTATGCCGAAGGACAGCGCCGCTTCATGGAAACACTCTCACCATACGCACGGCAATATATCGGCAGCATTGAACGACCTGATGTCGACTTTATTGAGGGGCTCTCACCGGTCATTTCCATCGACCAGAAAAGTACTAACCGCTCTCCCCGTTCAACGGTTGGCACCATTACCGAAATTCATGATTTTATCCGGCTGCTCTACGCCAAGGCTGGCAGACGCTACGACCCTGTCACCGGCGCCATGCTGCAGCAGCAAAGTGAAGAAAACATCCGCGAAGCTCTTCTCTCACTACCTCCTGGCACAAAAGTTCAGATACTCTCCCCCCTTGTAACAGGACGCAAAGGCCATTACCGCGAACTTTTCGAACGCCTGTTGCTCAAAGGATTTCTCCGGGTCCGTATTGACGGAACATACCAGGAAATGGAAAAAAACATGCAGATTGAACGCTATAAAAGCCACTCCATAGAACTCGTGGTTGACCGCCTGGTTATTGGCCCCGACTGTGAAGAACGCCTGAAACAAGCCATCAGCCTTGCCATCGGCATGTCTGAGCACAAATCATCAGTGATCTGCGACCCGCTTGAAAGTGAACTGAAAGAGCTTACCTTCAGCACCCGCTATGCCTATTCAGACGGCTCCGTCCCGGTCGATACGCTTGCACCTAACCACTTCAGCTTCAACTCCCCTTATGGCGCATGCCCGGAGTGCAACGGCCTCGGAGAGCTCATGCAGCTTTCGGGTGAACTGATGCTGCCCGATCTATCGCTCTCTCTCAACGAAGGAGGCCTCGATCCATTCGGAAAATCCGGAAAGCGGAACCTCTGGCAGGTCATCAGAGCAATTGCCAGAGAGTTTAACTTCACTCTCGATACTGCGGTCGGCGATATTCCTCAAGAGGCGCTGAAAATTTTGCTGGAAGGATCCGGCAGCCGCACCTTTGACGTCAGCTACTCCTACTCCGGGCGTGATACACTCTACCCGCAACCCTTTCCGGGAGCGCTCCCTTACGTTCAGGAAATACTGAACAATGCCAGCTCCTCCAAAATACGCGAGTGGGCGGAAAGTTACATGATCCGCCAACCCTGCCCGTCATGCAAGGGGGCAAGACTGCGCAAAGAGAGCCTGCTGGTAAAGATTGACAAGCTTAATATTGCTGAAGCTGAAGCGCTTCCCCTTCCGGAATCCCTCACCTTTTTTACGGCATTGCCCGAAAAACTGACCGCAAAAGAGCGCCTTGTTGCCACGCCGGTGCTGCATGAAATTGTCAAACGCCTTGAATTCCTTCTCAATGTAGGACTTGGCTACCTTTCCCTTGACAGAAGCTCACAAACACTTTCCGGCGGCGAAGCACAGCGCATCAGACTCGCCTCGCAGCTCGGTTCGCAACTCAGTGGTGTCCTCTATGTCCTCGACGAACCCAGTATAGGGCTGCACCAGCGCGACAACCACAAACTGATTACCTCACTAAAGCGCCTCAGAGACCTCGGCAACACGGTGCTGGTCGTCGAGCACGACAAAGACACGATGCTTGAAGCCGATGAAATCATTGATCTTGGACCTGGCGCAGGAGAGTACGGCGGAGAAATCGTCGCCCAGGGAACTGCCGCCGCCCTTGACCCCCACTCTCTGACCGCAGGATACCTTTCAGGAACCCGCCAGGTTTCTTTCAAGGGAGAGGAAAAAAAGAAAACTGACGAACAGCAATTCCTGCGGCTGAAGGGATGCAGAGGCAACAACCTCAAAAACATTGATATTACCATTCCTCTCCGCTCGCTTGTCAGCATTACCGGCGTCAGCGGATCAGGCAAATCAACAATCATCAACGAAACCCTTTTCCCGATTCTTGCGCGCCACTTCTACCGCTCCAAGCTGGTCACCTATCCTTATGAGAGCATCGAAGGAATAAAGCATCTTGACAAGGTCGTCAACTTCGACCAGTCACCCATAGGCCGCACACCCCGCTCCAATCCGGCAACCTATACCGGAGCATTCACCTTTGTCCGCGACTTTTTTACCCGCCTGCCCGAAGCGCAGATCCGGGGTTATAAAGCCGGAAGATTCAGCTTCAACGTCAAAGGCGGACGATGCGAGGTCTGCCAGGGATCAGGGACAAGAAAAATTGAGATGAACTTTCTGCCTGATGTCTATGTCCGATGCGAAAACTGCAAAGGAGAACGCTATAACCGGGAAACCCTGCTGGTTAAATACCGTGGGAAATCCATTGCTGATGTGCTTGAAATGACCATCACCGAAGCTGCGGAATTCTTTGTCGACTTTCCAAGAATCCTTCGCATTCTCACCACCATGCAAAATGTTGGACTCGGCTACCTCAAGCTTGGCCAGCCATCCCCGATGCTTTCGGGTGGCGAAGCACAGCGCATCAAACTTTCAGCCGAACTGGCCAAAATACAGACCGGCAATACCCTTTACATTCTTGACGAACCAACCACCGGTCTCCACTTCCAGGATATCCAGCACCTGCTTGAAGTTCTCCGAAAACTCGTTGACAAAGGCAACAGCGTTATCATCATCGAACACAACCTCGACATTATAAAAAACAGCGACTGGATTATTGATATTGGACCTGAAGGAGGCTACGAAGGGGGAGAGGTTATTGCGGAAGGGACGCCTGAACAGGTAGCACAGATGGAGCACTCCTATACCGGGAAGTTTTTAAAACCGGAGATGGGGATCGTATGACATGACCTACCAACATGTCGCTCCTGCGGAGCTAAAAAAAACAGCCCCGGCGGGGACAGCATATTGCCAGCCCCGGAGGGGCGACATATTGGTAGCCTTAGAGGAACTCTTCATAATAATCAAGATCCTTATGGAAGGTCTCCTCAAGAGCTCTGAGAGAGAGAAATGCGGCTGTAATACAGAGGCCGCCAACCAGCAACGCGCCTGATTCCATACCAAACATCCCCCGAAAAAACTGGAAGAGCATGGTAATCGGCACCACCATACCCCGAACAAGATTGGGCACTGTCGTGGCAACCGTTGCGCGAAGGTTGGTGCCAAACTGCTCCGCCGCAACGGTGACAAAAATAGCCCAGTACCCGGCAGCAAAACCAAGAAAAGCGCAGACCACATAAAAGAATTGCGGACTCTGATGCCCCTGCAGAAAATAGAGCGCAACCGCTCCAACAGTAAGCAGCATAAAGAGCAGAATAACCTTTTTGCGGCTTTTCAAAAGCTGGCTCAACAGGCCACTTGAAAGGTCGCCAAACACCAGGCCGAGATAGCAGTACATCACCGCATTGCCAGCAGAAACCGGCCCGGCAATACCAAGCTCCACACCAAATTCAGGCGAAAAGGTGATCAGCACACCAACCACAAACCAGATCGGCACCCCGATCATGATTGAGTTGATGTAACGGAAAAAGCGGTTACGATCCGTAAAAAGAGCAAACATATTGCCCCGGCTGACTCCGGATTTTTCCTCCATAGCCTTAAACATCCCCGACTCAGCAACTTTTACCCGCGCAAGAAGCAGCAGAAGTCCAAGTCCTCCTCCAATAAAAAAAGCGTTATGCCACTCATAAGTGTTGGCCACAACATTGGCAAGAATCGCTCCCGAAACACCGACAGAGGCAACAAGCATGGTGCCGTAACCTCGTATCTTTGTATGCAGCACCTCCGACACCAGCGTGATCCCCGCCCCGAGTTCCCCGGCAAGACCAACACCGGCAATAAATCGCAATGCCGCATAAGCCGGAAGCGAAGAGACAAAGCCATTGGCAATATTAGCAAGAGAGTAGAGCAAAATAGAGGCAAACATGATTTTCAGCCGCCCCTTTTTGTCGCCAAGCCAACCCCAGAGAATGCCGCCAACCAGCATTCCGATCATCTGCATATTCAGCAGATATACCCCATAATCGATCAACTCCCTGCCGGAAAGCCCGAACGATTTCAGACTCGGCACCCTGACAATGCTGAACAGAACCAGATCATAGATATCAACAAAATAACCCAGCGCCGCCACAATCACGGGCAAGCTGAAAATATCGCGAACCGAGGCATATTCCTTATGCTGCACAAAATCCTCCATTACTGTTTGATTCCCCACAATTCAGGTCATGCTCCATGCCTGGAGTTGACACTCAGAGGCGAAGAAAATGCTTTTCCACGGAGGTCAGTCCACTGCGCGTAGACGAATCCTTACGAAGAGGCTCAACAGCACCCCTGATGGGCATAAGAATATCCGGAAAGATGCTGACCTCAACACCCTGCATGATCGTATCAAAAAAGACCACAAGCCTGGTCTCCCTTCCCTCTTTGAGTACAACGCCCTCTAAATCCTTGAATGGGCCAGCAAGGACCCTGACTCTCTGACCTGGTGGAAGGATAGCGACAGTCCTTTTAACAGCATCAGGCTCCCTCACCAGCTTCCGAAGCCACTCAATATCTTTTTCAGCGATGATTGAAGGAGTACGGCCAATCCCGATAAACTTCACCACTCCTTCCGTATCGAGCACCTGAATATGATCCTTTCGGATGTTAATATTCACAAAAACATACCCCCTGAAAAGCGGTTCAGAGACTTTTTTCCGCCTGTCACTCCATTGCTTCCAGGTGTCAAGCAGTGGAAGAAAGCTCACAACCTCCTGTTCAAGAAATATCTGATGCACTTTCTTTTCATACCTGGAACGAACGTAGAGCGCATACCAGTGTAACCCCTCTATTTTAATCATAAACACATATCGTTTATTGCCAAACCAGAAACAACCCGCAATGAAAAGAGCCTGCACATCATTCCACAAGAAAGGTAACAACCGCGCAGTACTTTACAAATTTTTTGCCTTTTCAAGGCCCCGAACGCCAATGCATTCACTCAATGATGTCCAATAAATTTCAAAGAATAATAGAGCCACCCGAGCATCTCACGCAACGCTTTCTCCGACTGCGAAAGTGCTTCGGCGCTCGGCAAAAAACGTAATACCGTTAAATCTGATGTATCATCAACCTGATAATCCACCCGAAAAGGCTGCACCTCAAATCCTGCCTGCTCAAATAAAAGAAGAGCGCGTCGCGTATGGAAGGCACTGGTGACCAAAATAATTTTCTTCCTGTCACCCAGCAACTTTCGTGCGGCCACCGCTTCTTCAGCAGTATTGCCAACCTTTACCGTTAAACGAATCGCCGCATTCGGTACACCAAGCAGCAGGGCCCTTTTGGCCAGCAACTCTCCTTCAGGCACCGCATCCGGTTGCCAGGGCATCTGACCCCGGGTAAACACAATCACAGGAGCTTTTCCTGCCTTGAAAAGGTCGATACCAGCCTCAAAACGATCAACAGCATCACCCCATTCAC
>CAJAAV010000215.1 GCA_903937835.1 uncultured Chlorobiaceae bacterium
ATCGACATCCCGGCAGCAGTTGAACAACGGCTTGTGGCCGAATCGGAGCAGCACGCAAGAGCTACCGTAAGCCGTTCACTCGAAGAGAACAGCGTCCACTTCAACCTGGCCCGTGAAAAGCTGGAAAAGTGGGCTGACGACATGGTGTTTTCAGCCGAAAAAGCCCTTGCCGATACCAAAGAGCAGATCAAGGCACAGCGGCGTCAGGCAAGGCAGGCCGTCACCCTTGATGAACAGCACGCAATTCAGCAGCAGATACAAAAACTTGAAAAGCAGCAACGTCGGCACCGACAGGAGATTTTTAAGGTTGAAGATGAGATTATGGAGAAACGTGACACCCTGATTGCATCGCTTGAACGACGACTTGCACAAAACAGTACCACCGAAGAGCTGTTTACCATTCGCTGGGCTGTACAATAATTTACCGATAGAGAGCGTATGAACCAGAACTATGAGAAGCTGAAAGCGTTATTGACAGAACTCTTTCAGCTCGACCAGCCCGATCTTGACTTTGGTCTTTATCGCATCATGCACGCCAAAAGTGCCGAGGTGTCACAGTTTCTTGACAAGGATCTCTTCCCTCAGGTGAAAGCAGCTTTCAGCCTGTACAAGAGTTCAGATAAAGCAGAAATCGAAAAGGAGCTCAACAAGGTTATTGCAGGCGTTGAGGCGGCAGGAATGTATCCTGAGCAGTCACCGAAGGTGCAGGCATTGCGTGAGCAACTCCAAAATGATGCAGTGGATACGGGCACGCTTGAGAGCGAGGTGTACGACCACCTTTTCAGCTTTTTTCGTCGTTACTATTCCGAAGGAGATTTTCTGGCCAAACGGGTTTACAAGCAGGGTGTTTATGCCATTCCTTACGAAGGAGAAGAGGTAACACTGCACTGGGCCAACAAGGATCAGTACTACATCAAAACCAGCGAGTACCTTCGCGACTACGCTTTTCGTCTGCATCCGAACAGTGAACAAAACCCCATGCGGGTGCATTTCCGGCTGGCAGATGTTGCCGAAGGAGAGCACGGCAATGTAAAAGTGACTGAGGGCAAAGAGCGTCGATTCAAACTGGCGGCAGAAAATACGTTATCTGTTGAAGATGGAGAGCTCATCATCCGCTTCACCTATCAGCCCGACCCTGCCAAACAGAAGGAACTGAACAGTGCTACAGAAGAGACGATTCTGGCTTCCGCTGATGCTTTATTTACGGACTGGATCACGGAGCTTCGGAAACCGAACGTGAGGTCTGATGGCACCTCCTCCGGCACGCGCTTGCGACTGCATCTTGACCGCTACACCGCCCGGAACACCTTTGATTACTTTATCCACAAGGATCTTGGCACTTTTCTGCGTCGCGAGCTTGATTTTTTTATTAAAAATGAGGTCATGCACCTCGATGATGTGGAAAACGAAACGGTTTCCCGTGTTGAACAGTACCTTTCCAAAATCAAGGTCATCCGTAAAATCGGCGGCAAAATCATCGATTTTCTTGCCCAACTGGAGGAGTTCCAGAAAAAGCTCTGGCTGAAGAAAAAGTTTGTGGTCGAAACGAACTACTGCATCACGCTTGACCGCATACCCGAGGAGTTTTATGGAAAGATTGCCGCCAACCAGAAGCAGTGGGAGCAGTGGCGCACGCTTGGGATGCTTGAAACCCCCAGCGTTGACAAGCCGGGGTTGTTCAGTCAGGCCGAAGTTGGCAGCGTTGAGTACCTGAAGGCGCATCCCTTTTTGATGGTAGATACTGCGCACTTTGATACAGTTTTCAAACCGGCACTACTTGGAGCTGTTGATAATCTGGATGAAAGCCTTGACGGGTTGCTGATACATGGGGATAATTTTCAGGCGCTGAATCTATTGCAGGAGCGGTATAAGGAGCAGGTGAAGTGCGTTTACATTGACCCGCCTTATAATACGGATGCCAGTGAAATTGTTTATAAAAACGGTTATAAACATAGCAGTTGGAATAGCCTTATTTCAGACAGGATGCAAATGGCTGACACCTTGGTAGATTTAAAAGGTTTTTTAGTTACAGCAATTGACCATGCGGAATGTTTTAATCTTGGTAAAATTCAAGATGCAATTTATGGCGAGGATAGACGGCTGGCAATTGTAACAGTTCAACACAATCCAAAGGGTCGAAACCAATCAAAGTTTTTTTCAGAGAACACAGAATACATGTTCTTTTACGCAAAAGATCCTGTGTCTTCAGATTTCAGGCAAGTGGCAATTGCCGATGAGGTAGCATCAACGTTTGATTTAGAAGATGAAGAAGGGAAATTTCGATATGAGAACTATGTTCGAGCGAGAACGGTATGGTCTCGAAAAAATAAACCTAAAAACTGGTATCCAATTTACGTTAGCAGAGATCTGAAGCATATAACGTCTATCTATTGCGATAACTATTACGAGGTTTTTCCTCGTACCAAGCAGGGTGATTTCTCGTGGAAAAATATCCAAGAAACATTTAATGCGTTAAATAAGGCAAATTACTTTGTTGCTAAGCTGGAAAATAATGAGGTTGTGATATCACATAAATATCGTGAAAAACAGGTTTTAAAAAATATATGGATAGATAAGAAGTACCAATCTGAATTCAATGGAACAAATCTTCTAAAAGACATTGTTGGTGAAAATTGTTTCGATTATCCAAAGTCCATTTTTGCTGTACTCGACGTTATAAAGATTACTGCTGAGAAATTAGACCTCGTTCTTGACTATTTCGCAGGTTCAGGTACCACTGGCCATGCAGTCATCGCTCTCAATCGTGAAGATAATGGTCAGCGAAAATACATCCTCATCGAACAGGGAGAATACTTCGAAACCGTCCTGAAACCCCGCATCCAGAAGGTGGTCTACTCCTCCGACTGGAAAGAAGGCAAAGCTACAGCTCCTC
>CAJAAV010000216.1 GCA_903937835.1 uncultured Chlorobiaceae bacterium
AAGTACCAAAATAGTAGGCAATCACTGGCGACACCCCGATAATGGCGGCAAGAGTGATCATGACGCTGCTGAACAAGGCGCCTGCCAGGCCCCGCAGAAAACCGCCTCCCTGTTTTTGAGACGGAACAAAAACAGGGTAAATCAGGAATATTGCCAGAACAGCGCCATTGGTCATTAAAAATCCCGGATTCAGCAGGTCGAGAGGATCAAACAGGAGAATCAGAATATCGGCAAGGGCGAGCGAGTTAACTGGCCATGTTTTTCTGCCGAGCGTCTCTCCGCCGATCAGCACCAGGGACATAAAGGCTGCACGCTTGACCGAAGCTGAGTTACCTGTTACATAACAATAGACAATAAGAATAAAGAGAAAGAGCGCGAAAGAGAGCCATCGACCAACAGTGGTAACCTTCAGACGCTGGAGAAAAATCTGGATGACAAGGGCGAGCAACCCTACATTCATCCCTGATACTGCAAGAATATGGGCGGTACCTGTCGTTTTGAAGGCCTCAAAAACCTCCTCCGACATAGTCTCCCGTTCGCCAGTGAGCACTCCGGAAGAGAGTTTGCGCTCCTGCCCCTCCGGTATCAGCTCTTCAAGGCTCTTCATGATATAGTCGTAGGTGGGCTGCACAATGAAGCGTTCAAATCCATTGAGCCTCGACTCCCCATCGTACAGCACCTGCCAGGGACCAGAACAGTAGAGCTGTACCGAAAGCTGCTTCATGCGAGCTGCTTTGCGGGGATCAAACTCTCCCCTGTTTGAGGCCTCTGGAATCAGGTCGAGCTTCCCCTTTACCCGCACCATATCACCATTCCGAACCCTGACGCCACTCTGCCCTCCGTTGCGCATGAAAACCTTTGCCCGGTCATGCAGTTTCACCGTCAGGCCATTCTCAAAAATCTCCTCGACCTCCATGATCCAGCCAACGCCTGATTCGGAAAAACTTGGGCGTCCGTCAATGCGTCCGTAGATCAGCACGTTTTTACCGCAAAAACGCAAAAGGCCATTACGTGGCGTATAGTCCTGCCGGTAAGCGCTGAAAGCCGCAAAGCAGAAAACGACAAAGAGAGAATAGCTGATGGCGCTGAAAAAGAGCGGGAAGTGAGAGTTGCCCTTGATCTTTTCATACATGAGGCTTGCCAGAAGAGCAACCAGGGCAAACGCGCACAAGAGCATCCACCCCTCAAGCGGAAGCTGAAGGTTCACCCCTGCGAGAATCCCCAAAACAACAGCAACAAGCAGCCGCACCGCAGGATAGGGTGCCATGGAGAACTGCCCGGGCAACCGCAGCTCCTTTCTTTTTTTTACGTTAGGCACATCATTGTTTTTGTATATTCCTTTTTTTTTATTCAAGCCTCTAAACGTCACTCTCTGCATGCTTGTCAAAGAAATACTGGCCTCTGCCGCCAAACCTGTCTTCAGCTTCGAGTTTTTTCCTCCAAAAAAAGATGAAGAGTGGGAAACACTCTTTGGAACCATTGCGGCGCTCTCGCCACTCAACCCCTCCTACGTCAGCGTTACCTACGGAGCTGGAGGGTCAACCCGTTCACGAACTCACAATCTGGTAACCAGAATTCAGCAGGAGACCGGACTGACCGTTGTATCACACCTCACCTGCATCTCTTCAGATACCAGGGAGACAGGCATGATTCTCAAGAACTACCAGGAAAACGGCATCATCAACGTGCTTGCCCTGAGAGGCGACAAACCAGCCGGAATGGCATCTATTGAGGATGCCATCAAAGATTTTCCTCATGCCATTGATCTTGTCCGCTTCATCAAGAACAACTACCCGGCTATCGGTGTCGGCGTTGCCGGATTTCCGGAAGGGCACCCCGAGACACCGAATCGAATGAAAGAGATTGAGTATCTCAAAGAGAAGGTGGATGCAGGTGCAGACTATATTGTTACACAGCTCTTTTTCGACAATCGCGACTACTTCGACTTTGTGGAGCGCTGCCAGATTGCCGGTATTACGGTACCCATTATTCCAGGAATCATGCCAATCTGCACAAAAAAAGGGATGACAAGAATGTCGGAGCTTGCTCTTGGGGCAAGAATTCCTGCAAGACTCCTGAAAAGAGTGTTGGCGGCTGAACATGATAGCGATGTGGCGTCAATTGGAATTGAGTGGGCAACAGCTCAGGTACAGGAGCTGATCGACCATCATATCAAAGGGGTTCACTTCTACACCCTGAACATGGCCGATGCAACTCTCAGAATCTTCAAAAACCTGCACCCATAACCTCGGCTTACCCTTCAGAACAGCTCATTCTGGACGAGCTGTTCGAGGGTTTCACGTTTTCGGACAAGTTTCACTTCACTTCCGTTGACCATGACCTCTGCCGGGCGAAGCCTGCCGTTGTAGTTGCTGCTCATGACCGCAGCATAGGCACCGCACGACATCACCGCAAGCAACGCTCCTTCATCAACGGCATCAATCTCCCTATGGCGGGCAAAAAAATCACTCGACTCGCATATCGGCCCGACCACATCAGCAACAACGGTTTCGTCATGCCGGGTCACCGCCTGAACCTCATGGTGCGACTGGTAGAGCGCGGGACGGATCAATTCCGTCATTCCTGCATCAACCACAAAAAACTCCTTGCCGACATGGTTGCGCTTTTTGTATAAAATCCTGGTCAGCAGCACTGAAGCATTGGCCACAAGGTAGCGTCCAGGCTCAAAAATCACGGTGACACCCGCAGGCAAAAGCATTGGAACAAGCTTTTCGGCAAACCGCTCAATCGGTGTGGCAGGTTTACGTGGATCGTAGGTTACCGGAAAACCGCCGCCAATATCGAGGAATTCAACAGAAAATCCCATCGTTTTCGACAAATTGAAAAGAGCAAGGAGCTTCACCGTCGCTGCAACAAAATATTCTGGATCAAAAATCTGTGACCCGATGTGCATGTCAAGACCGACAAGTCGAATGTTCGGCAACTGACGGAGAAAAGAAAACACCGCCGGAAGCTCCATCTCATCAATCCCGAATTTCTCCTTGCTGTCACCCGTCGTAATGTAGGGATGAGTTTCAGCAGTTACATTCGGATTGATCCTTAACGCGACCGGGGCTGTTTTGCCAAGCTCTCCGGCAATCCTGTCGATAGCCCGAAGCTCCGATAGCGACTCAGCCTTGAGCATCAGCACTCCAACCTTCAGAGAATACGCAATTTCTTCGTCTTTTTTACCAACACCTGCAAAAATAATTTTTTCAGGTGCAACACCGCCTTGCAGTGCGCGATAGAGTTCCCCGCCGGAATTGACATCGCATCCACATCCAAGTTCAGCAAATGTTCTGATAACACTGAGATTATAGTTTGCCTTGACTGAATAACAGGTAAAATGGGGTAAAGCCGCAAAAGCATGCTCAAAAGTGCTGTAGCTGTCAATGAGGCTCCTTGTGGATGTCACATAAAGAGGAGTTCCGAAGGTGCTGGCAAGCTCTTCAAGCCTGACTTCATCGCAGTTGAGCGTCGCACCGGTATAATGAAAATAGTTACTGTCAAGCACGGTTCCG
>CAJAAV010000217.1 GCA_903937835.1 uncultured Chlorobiaceae bacterium
CGATCTCCTAGCTTTTAACCAAGACAAAGATACTCTATTATGCAGACAGCCTGCTTTTCTCGTTCTTGCGAAAAATTTTATCACATCTACGCCTCGAGCGGAAGCCCCTCAGAAACTTTTTCTCAAAAAACATGCTATGCGTGGTGCCGATTTTTCCGAGATTCGGCGCAAGGATCGCTGGAGCATTCCAATCAATATTTTGCGCGAAGTGGTGATTAATGCGCTGGTTCATGCTGATTACTCCCATCGTGGAACCCCAATTCGCATAGCATTTTACGACAACCGCATTGAGGTTGAAAGCCCTGGACTGCTGCTACCGGGCCTCACTGTTGAGGATATGAAACAGGGTATTTCACAAATCCGCAATCCGGTTATCGCTCGGGTGTTCCGGGAGCTGGATTTGATCGAACAATGGGGTAGCGGCATCCCTGGAATCTTCCGGGAAGCCAAGGTCAACAATCTGCCTGAGCCAATCATAGAAGAGTTGGCGGGGCGAGTACGTTTTACGGTGTTCCTTCCAGAAATGTTGCCACTCTCCCGTGAACAGTCGCGGAAGTCCGAATCGACCCAATTGGGGCAAGTCGGTGAGCAAGTCGGTGAGCAAGTCAGTGAGCAAGTTTTATGTATGTTGCGATCCTGTTTGGCAGAACCTCAACGCCGGTTTGACTTGCTCAAGGCGGCAGGTTTGAGTGATGTGTACATGAGCTACCGACGGCATCTGGTGCCTTTGCTTTTGCAGGGAGTGATTGAGCGAACCATTCCTGAAAAGCCTAACAGCAGGTTGCAGAAGTACCGATTGAGCGAGAAAGGCAGGGCGTTGGTGGAGGGGGGGGAATAGTGGATAGTGGCCAGTGATTAGTGGATAGAATGCTTTACAGGGAAGAAAAATGCAGTGATAAGAAGTGACTATGAACAACAATAAGTCAATTGAAGTCAATGGGACGTTGATTACTGTGTGTAAGCACGATGATGCCGATTACATTAGTTTAACCGACATTGCTAACGCTAAAGCTGGAAATGCCCGTGCTGCAGATGTAATAAAGAATTGGATACGCAATCGAGGTACTTTGGAGTTTATTGGTACATGGGAACAACTCAACAATCCCAATTTTAAAGTGGTCGAATTTGACCACTTTAAAATGCAATCAGGTTTGCCAACTTTTGTGTTAAGCGTTGGTCAATGGGTAGAAAAAACTGCTGTTATCACTCAAATGCACACCCTTCTTGCAATCAACGATTTGCAGCATCAACTGGAGTTACACCCATGAGTGAGAATCAAGCAAATTCAACACAAAACACAAAACAGTATTTTTTTCGCGCTTCAGCCGCCGATTTTAAGAAGATTCCCGGGAGCCCGATTGCGTATTGGGTGTCCGAGAAAGTGTGGGCGATTTTTGGTGAATCAAAAATGTTAGGTGAAATTGCTTCGCCAAAAATTGGAATGAGAACTGGTGATAATGAACGATTTATGCGGTTTTGGTACGAGGTTGGGGAATCAGAAACTCGTATTTCCTCATTTCGACGAAACCATAGATCAAACAAATGGGTGCCTTACAATAAGGGAGGTACCTTTAGAAAATGGTATGGGAATTTTGAATATGTAGTCAATTGGGAGAATAATGGTCTTGAAATTAAGGAAAATACACTTCTACATTATCCCCAGTTGGACTGGGATAATCTTGGATGGAAAATCTCAAATGAACATTATTATTTCAATGAAGGCGTGACTTGGACGGATTTAAGCTCTTCATCGTTTGGGGCTCGATATTTACCAAAAGGTTTTATTTTCGATGCCTCTGGCCCTTGTCTGTTTGGAGATAACCCACTTTTTTATCTGTCAATTTTAGTTACCAAACAGTGTTTTGAATTCCTTAAAATGTTGAATCCTACACTTCATTTTAAGAATTACAATATTTCAGCATTACCTATTATTGATAATGGAATAGAAATCTCCTGCGTTGAAGCAAGTGCGTCGAAAGCAATCCGAATAACAAGATCTGACTGGGACTCCTACGAAACATCATGGGACTTCACCTGCCTCCCGCTGCTCAATCCCGATTATCGCCAATCAACTCTAAAATCAACCTACAATAATCTCCGAGCCCACTGGCAGTCCATGACGCAAGAAATGCAGCGTCTCGAAGAGGTGAACAACCGTATCTTCATCAATGCCTACGGTTTGCAGGATGAACTGACACCCGAAGTGCCGCTCAATGAAATTACCCTGACCTGCAACCCGCACTATCGTTACAGCAACAGCAAAAACGCCGAAGAGCTTGAAGCACTGCTGTTGGCTGACACCGTGAAGGAGTTTATCTCATACGCTGTTGGCTGTATGTTTGGTCGGTATAGTCTGGATGCCCCAGGCTTGATATTGGCAAATCAAGGGGAAGGGCTTGAGGACTATTATCGTATTGTCAGTAATCAGTTGTCGGTCGATAGTTATCAGCTATCAGTAATCAGTAATCAGCAGGAAGAAAAGTCTTTTACTGACGGCTGTCAACTAAAGGCTGATGGCTCGTCTGCCAGCTTCCCGCCCGATGCCGACAACGTTATCCCCATACTCGACGGCGACTGGTTTCCCGACGACATCACCGAGCGGTTTCGCAAGTTCCTGCGTGTCACCTTTTGCGAGGCGCATTACGAGGAGAACCTGAAGTTTATCGAGGTTGCGCTTGGCAAGGATATCCGCAAATATTTTCTGAAGGATTTTTATAACGACCACCTGCGCCGGTACAAAAAGCGCCCGATTTACTGGCTCTTCAGTAGCCCGAAAGGCAGCTTCAACGCGCTCATTTACATGCACCGCTACCGCCCCGATACAGTGAGCGTGGTGCTCAACGGCTACCTGCGCGAGTTCCGCACCAAGCTGCTCTCCCGCAAGAGTCAACTCGAAGCGGTCAGCATCAGCGCCAGCGCTTCAGCGGGCGAAAAAACCAAAGCGCTGAAAGAGATCGAAAGTCTCAGGAAAATGATTGAAGAGCTTGAGAGCTATGAGCGCGACGTGCTCTACCCGCTTGCCACCGAGCAAATTGTCATCGACCTTGACGACGGTGTAAAAGTGAACTACCAGAAATTCGGCCCGGCTCTGAAAAAGATCCTTGGCCTCGATACTAAAGAGGAGTGAACCATGCATGTCCATAAACTGACTATGACCGGTTTCCGTGGAGCAAAGTTGCTGCCGCTGGAACTTCATGATCGACTCAATGTGTTTTTCGGGACGAATGGTTCCGGAAAGTCGAGCATTCTTGATGCTTCCGCTATTCTGCTTTCCTGGTTTGTCAATCGGATCAAGCATGAAAGTTCTTCAGGACGCCCTCTTCAGGAGACAGATATTCGTAACGGTGAAGCATCTGCAAATCTTGATATTACTTGCAACTTTCGAGGAAACTATTTTTCCTGGAATTTGGCAAAAACACGTAAAGGGTATAGCAAGAGAGATGCGGTTTCAATTCTGCTTTCTACAACCTTGGTTGCAAAAGAGGTTCAATCTGAGATTTCGGCAACCAACGGGTTGACAAATCTGCCGCTGATTGCCTATTACCCTGTTAACCGTGCGGTACTCAACATTCCTCTTCGCATAAAAGAACGGCATAGTTTTGATCTTCTTTCGGCGTACAGTGATTCGTTAACGGGTGGCGCAAATTTTCGGGCTTTTTTTGAGTGGTTCAGGGAGCGCGAAGATCTGGAAAATGAAAACAGAAAGTATACTGAACAACCTGTAAAGCCTGAAGGATACCGGTTTCCTGATCAGCAACTCGAAGCTGTACGTGCTGCGTTGATGCTCTTTATGCCAGAGTTTACTAATCTCACCGTTCGTCGTAATCCGCTTCGCATGGAGGTGGAGAAAAATGGCAAGACGTTGAGGGTCAACCAGCTTTCAGATGGCGAAAAGTGTTTGATGGCTATGGTTGGTGATCTTGCCCGCCGGCTGGCCATTGCCAACCCTGTACGATCGAATCCGCTTGAAGGCGAGGGTATTATCCTCATTGACGAAATTGACCTGCACCTTCATCCAAAGTGGCAACGCCTGATTGTACCAAAGCTTCGGGAGGTTTTTCCGAATTGCCAGTTTATTATCACTACTCATTCTCCGCATGTCATAACGCACGTGCAACCGGAGAGCCTGTTTCTTCTTAAACAGACCGATGTTGGAATCGTTGCCCAGCGACCTACGGAGTCTTACGGAAAGAGTGTTGATCGAATTCTCGAAGACCTTATGGGGCTTGAAACGACCCGGCCCGACATTATCAGCACCAGACTACATGACATCTATACTGCCATTGATCAAGCTCATTTTGATGAGGCGCGGCGTTCCATTGCCGAAATGAAGTCTGAAATTGGTGAAGACCCTGAACTGCTGAAAGCCGAAATTCTCATCAGGCGCAAGGAGATTATCGGAAAATGAAGTACATCGTCAAGCAGGAAGAACCGGCGGCTTTTGCCGAGTGGAAGGCGCTTCGCAATGATGACTGGACACCGACGTATAAAAAACTGAGTGGAGATATTAAGAGCATTGTCAAGGCGGCGCTCATGGCTGAGCAAGGGTATATTTGTTGTTATTGTGAGCGCAGGTTAACTGATAACGACGCTCATGTTGAGCATTTCAGGCCGCAGCATGATGAATCTGCCGATTCTCTTGATTTTTCCAATATGCTTTGCTCTTGTCAGAATCAGTTGAAAATAGGGGAGCCACGTCATTGTGGAAATCTGAAGGATCACTGGTTTGATGAGCAATTACTGATCTCTCCGCTTGATCCGCAATGTGAAGGTCGCTTTTCTTTTACCGGAGACGGATATATCAGTTCCGCACAACCGACGGATAAAGCTGCAACTGAAACAGTCGTCAGGCTTGGTCTTGATATTCCCAAACTCAGAAGCTTGAGAAAGAGTGCCATTGAACCCTTTTTGGATGACTCTTTGAATCAGGATGACGTGAATCGTTTCGTTTTGGGATATCTTCAACGGGATAGTAGCGGAATGTACGGAGAGTTCTGGACAACTATACGTTATCTTTTTGGAGGCTAACTCGGTGCAGATGAACTACCAGAAATTCGGCCCGGCTCTCAAAAAGATACCTGGCCTTGATGCTAAAGAGGAGTGAACAATGGCAACGATGAACTTTAATACGACCAATTCAACACTCAGGCAATTGCTGGGGAATGGCTTGAGCTACTGCGTTCCCCCTTTTCAGCGTGACTATTCATGGACGGATGATGAGTGGGATGATTTTTGGCAAGATATTCTTGGCTTGTTCGAAGCGGACGGCGAGTTGGCTCACTACATGGGCTATCTGGTCTTGCAGTCTTCCGACAGCAAGCGATTTGATATTATTGATGGTCAGCAGCGCCTTACGACAATCAGCGTCATGATTCTTGCTGGCTTGCGGCATCTTCAGGATTTGGCTACGGCAGGTTTTGATGCTGAGAACAACCTCAGGCGTAAAGAACAGCTTCAGAGTGGTTACATCGGCTATCTTGACCCGGTGAGTCTGGTGTCGCGCTCCAAACTGGAGTTGAATCGCCATAATAACCGTTTTTATCAGACCTATCTCGTGACGCTGGAAACACTGCCACAAAGGGGACTGAACGCTTCAGAGCACCAACTTCGAAAAGCTTTCAACTGGTTCAGGGAGCGCTTGAAAAACCGATTTGGGATGAGTGCCACCAGTGGAAAGGATTTGACCGTTTTTCTTGATGGGCTGGTTGATAAACTGTTTTTTACGGTTATCACGGTGACGGACGAATTGAATGCCTTTAAAGTATTTGAAACGCTTAATGCGAGGGGTGTTCGTCTTTCAGCAACTGACCTGCTGAAAAATTATCTTTTTTCGATTATCAGTACTCATGACACGCATGAAACGGAATTGAAGGCTTTGGAGGATCGCTGGGAGCGAATTGTTGGCTTATTGGGAAGTGAAAGCTTTCCGGAGTTTCTCAGGATATTTTGGAACAGCCGAAACAAGCTTGTCAGAAAAGCCGACCTCTTCAAGACCATTCGGAAACGAATTACGGTGCGTGATGCGGCTTTTGAGCTGCTTCGGAATCTCGATCAATCGGCCGCTGTTTATGCAGCACTTCGTGATCCTCAAGATTCTGCCTGGAACATTGATGAAAAACGGTGCCTGAAACAACTGTTGATGTTCAATGTGCGCCAACCACTTGCCATGTTGATGGCTTGCCATGCAAGGTTTTATGAGCATGATCGAGCGGCGTTTACTCGCATGATGAAAGCCGTGGCGGTCGTATCATTCCGTTATAATGTCATTTGTAATTTTCAGTCGCATGAGCAGGAGCGATTGTATAATGATATCGCCCTGAAGGTGTCGGCGGGCAGCTATGTACGCGTTGGGGATGTTATTGGCGCATTGCGGGAGGTCTATCCCGATGACATGCAGTTTAAAGCTGCATTTAGCGAAAAGGAGCTTTGCACGACGAACAGTCGTAACAAAAAAGTGGTGCGATATATCCTTTTTGAAATTGAACGTCAGCAATCTGGTCAGGATTTCGATTTTGAAAGTGCTACCTACAATCTGGAACATATCCTGCCAGAACATCCCTCTGAAAATTGGTCATACATTGACGAATCCAAACAGGATCGTCTGATGTACCGTCTTGGCAATATGACACCTCTTGAAACCAATCGAAACAGGGCATTGGGCAATGGGGATTATGCCTCCAAACGACTGGTTTATCAGCAGAGTGCGTTTCAAATAACCAATGCGGTTGCTGAGCACTATGATTGTTGGGATGAACAGAAAATCGAAGCTCGACAAAAGCAGTTAGCTACAGTTGCTTCGGGGATATGGAAGATTGATTCGTCTGATTTTTAAGACAACTGATGTTGTATCGAATTGTGTGTATGGTGAAATCAATTTTACAAAACGAACCCATTTGTGTCGTTTCCGCAAGGCAAGGATGGTTTTTGTGATTACTCAAAGAATTTTGCCTTTAATCTTTCTCATGAAAGCTTCTTGTAATGAGTGAACGCATTGCCCAGGCTCTGAACCGCCTCTTTGAACGCCACCGTATTGTCTTTTGGAATGACACGAAGCGTGAGCTGCGTGAGGAATTTGACTCATTGCAGCTTGCGGGTGTTGAAAAGATTGAACTTGCCAATAACGAGTTTGGCGTGAAGTATCACATTCTGCGAGAAAAGCCGGAACAGAAATTCCTGCTCTATCGTGAAGGTCCGCAACCAGCAATGCTCGATAACTGGCTTCTCGATGTAGAGCTTGCTTATGGGGAATTCCGTGCCGATCAGTCCAGTATCTGGCTCTCGGAGCTGGGGCTGGGCAGTGATTTTCAGGATGTGGTGAAGGATCATTCTGAATTCTACAAGTCTGCAAAGAGGATAGAGAGTCTCAAGAAATTGCTCAAGGCGGACGATACGCCCGGAATGATCCGGTTAAAGATGCTTGCTGTTTGTGCTGGCGCGGCACCTCAACTGGATATGGTAGTGGAACATCTGCTGGACGAATTGGCTGGGAACGCTTCGGATGAAAAACAGTTGGGGCTGGAATTGCAGGATGGTGACAAGTTCCGGTTGATTGAACGATGCCGGTTGGATGGCTATTTCTGGGAGCTTGTCAAGAGGAGCTATGGCTACGAAGAATCTGAACCTGGTATGAAGGATTTCGTGATAGAGCTTTTCAAGTACAGCTTTGCCGTCGGAACCGATGGGCAGGGTGCGCTATCGGGTGATGCGCTGGTGTTTTTAAAGCGCTGGAAAGACAGTCGCCAATTTGAGCGGTGCTTTGAAGCGCTTTCGGATGAGTGTGCCGGGATTTTGCGCATTGAACAGAAACTGGAGGGGCTGGATTTTCGTCACCTGATTGAGCTCGATTATTTCCGCTTGATTGATCGGAAAATTATCAGTGATCTGGTTCGCGCTCTTGCCGCCCGGACGGTGTTCAGTCATGAGGTGACGCAGTGGGTCCGCCTGCGACGCCAGGGTCATTGGTTCGATGAGTTCCGTCACTTCTACAAGGCGGCGGAGTATGCAGCGCTGTTTATGCATGCCATTGAAGAAGCCAAACTGGATATGAACTCCATGGCTGACGGCGTGCAGCAGTACAGCCGATTCTGGTTTCGGCTTGATCAGTTCTACCGCAAATTTATTTACCACGTGAGCATGTCCGCCCAGGCATCATTGATGGCGGAATTGAGTGAAAAAGTTGAAAATCTTTACTCCAATAACTATCTCTTGAAGCTGAATGACCGGTGGCAGTCTTTTGTTGACAAAGCCGATTCATGGGAGGCATCTCCGGTTCCGTTACAGAAGAATTTTTTTGAGCGTTTTATACAGCCATTCCTCTCAAAGAAGAATAAAGTCTGTGTCATTATTTCCGATGCGTTACGCTATGAAATCGGTGATGAGTTGCTCACGCTTGTTAGGCAGGAAGACCGTTATGATGCACATCTGGAACCGGTACTCTCAATGCTGCCGAGCTATACGCAGCTCTGTATGGCCGCGCTCTTGCCGAATAAAGTGCTGGAGCTTGCCGATAACGAGAGCGGGACGGTGATGGTGGATGGCCTCAGCTCGCAGGGAACGGCCAATCGTTCCAGAATGCTCAGCCTGTCAGCTTCCTGGAGGGGTACGGCAGTTAAGGCGGATATGGTGATGTCACTGAAGAGCGATGAATGTCGGGCATTGGTACGCGATCACGATGTTCTTTATGTTTACCACAATCGTATTGATGTTACCGGCGACAAGCGCGAATCGGAAGAGCGGGTGTTCGAGGCTGTTGAAGAGAGTTTGCAGGGTCTGGTCAAGCTGATCAAGAAACTGACCGGGGCGAACGCAAATAACTTGTTGGTGACTGCAGATCATGGTTTTATCTACCAGAATCGTGCGCTTGACGGGAGCGATTTTTCCGCAGAGGAGGCTGCGGGTGACCTGATTCTTTTCCGCGACCGCCGATTTGTGCTTGGGAAGGGATTGAAAGAGGCTCCGGGTCTCAGGAAGTTCAATGCCGCCCAGCTTGGGCTGAAGGGAGAGATGGAGGTACAGATTCCGAAATCAATCAATCGTTTGCGCCTCAAAGGGTCTGGAAGCCGATATGTGCATGGTGGTGCCTCGTTGCAGGAGGTGGTGATTCCTGTCATCAAAATCAATAAAAAGCGGCAGAGCGACCTCTCGGCAGTTGACGTGGATATTATTCGTGGCACCAGCTCGGTTATTACATCCGGGCAGCTTGCAGTTGTGTTCTATCAGTCGCAGCCGGTTACCGAAAAGGTACAGGGACGGACACTTGTTGCCGGGATTTATACGCTGGCAGGGGATCTGATTTCCGATTCTCACACCCTTGTTTTTGATGTTACCTCCGACAATTCGCGGGATCGTGAGCGGCAGGCGCGTTTTTTGTTGACCAGCAAAGCTGATGAGGTGAACGGCCAGGAGGTTATTTTGAGGCTGGATGAAAAATATTCCGGGACTTCCCACTACAGCGAATACAAGTCCATCCGCTATCTTATGCGGCGGTCATTTACCAGCGATTTTGATTTTTAAACACCGACACGGACTATGAATACTCTTGACCAAAAGATAAACACCCATTTTGCCGGGCTTGTTGTTCGCAAAGATCTTGTCAAAACGGTCAAGGGAAACGCTATTGTGCCGACGTATGTTCTTGAATATTTGCTTGGGCAATATTGCGCAACAAGTGACGATGCTTCGATTCAGACCGGAATTGAGACTGTCAAAGAGATTCTGCGCAAACACTATGTTCACCGGAGTGAAGCGGGATTGGTGCGTTCCACCATCAAGGAGAAGGGACGATATAAGGTCATCGACAAGATCAGCGTTGCACTCAATGATAAAACCGACGCTTATGAGGCTGAGTTTTCAAATCTCGGAATCAAAAAGGTGCTGGTTGATTCGGGAACGGTCAAGGCTCATCCAAAATTACTGGTCGGCGGAGTATGGTGCATTGCAGATATTGAGTACGAGTTTAAGGAAGAGAAGAATGCGGTGCCGTGGATCCTTTCGACACTGAAGCCGATTCAGTTATCCCGCTTTGATTTTGATGGTTATATCGAAGCCCGCAGGCAATTCACCACTGACGAGTGGATTGACCTGCTTATCCAGAGCATCGGCTTCAACCCGGAGCATTTTGATCGGCGTGGCAAGTTGATGCAGCTTGTAAGGCTGATCCCCTATTGCGAGCGCAATTACAACCTTATTGAGCTTGGTCCGAAGGGAACAGGGAAGTCGCATATCTATTCTGAATTTTCTCCACATGGTATGCTTATCTCCGGCGGTGAGGTGACGGTGCCCAAGCTTTTTGTGAACAACTCTTCAGGCAAAATTGGCTTGGTTGGTTACTGGGATGTGGTTGCTTTTGACGAGTTTGCCGGAAAGCAAAAGCGCGTGGACAAGGCGCTGGTTGACATCATGAAAAACTACATGGCCAACAAATCTTTCTCAAGAGGTGTTGAAACCCTTGGCGCTGAAGCCTCCATGGTCTTTGTCGGTAATACCCGTCATACCGTTCAGCACATGCTCAAGCACTCAAACCTCTTTGACGACCTGCCCGACAAGTTTTATGACTCAGCTTTTCTTGACCGGCTCCATTTTTACCTGCCCGGCTGGGAAGTTGATATTATCAGGGGAGAAATGTTTTCCAGCGGTTATGGATTTGTTGTCGATTATCTGGCAGAGATTCTCCGCTCACTGCGCAACCACGACTACTCAGACCGCTATCAAGAGCGTTTTTCGCTCTCCACCGATCTTTCAACCCGTGACAGAGATGGTATCAACAAGAGCTTTTCGGGGCTCATGAAGATCCTTTTTCCACAGGGAGAGGCATCACGGGAGGAGATTGAAGAGTTGTTGAAACTTTCTGTTGAAGGGCGGAAAAGGGTGAAAGAGCAGGTGATGCGAATTGATTCTACCTATCCGGCAGTCCATTTTTCGTACAGCAATGATGCAGGTCAAGTA
>CAJAAV010000218.1 GCA_903937835.1 uncultured Chlorobiaceae bacterium
ACAGGATAAAGATACTCATCATGTCGGATAGTTGGTAGCATGGCATGCCTCCTTTTTACAAGATTTTCTTGTAAAAATATCAAACTATACTATGAACATCAAAATTAATTATTTATAAGTGACGTTGTAGGGTTATGGCTCCATTAACGTTCGATGAATTCCTTGCTGCCACCGACGCCTCAAAAGCACTCAACACCATCGGGATGCTGACGCTTGACAACATCCATCTGCTCCCCGACAGTGTGCATGACGAGCTGATGGCTCAGGTTCGGCGCTACACCCTGACAGGCGGAATGCCCTCTTGTGTGCAGACCGCCATTGACACGAATTTCAACCATGCCGAAATAGTCAAATATCAAACTGAGCATCTTCAGACCTATAAAGATGATTTTTCCAGGTATGCTGGTTCACAAACGGTATTGAAACTCAACGCATTTTTCAATGGCATTATCAGTCAGATCGGGTTGCAGTTTTCTCACAAACAGGCCAATGAAATCGCACTGAACAGCAGCGGCAATAATCGCCAGTTGAACGATGCGCTTGAGCGATTTCTGGAAGCCCGGCTCTTCTATCGCGTTCTGCACTCTGGTGCCGGGAGTATTCCTCTTGGTGGCGATACAAAAATAAGGATCAGCAAATTTTTATTTTTGGATATCGGGCTACTGCTGGCAGCACAGGGCATTCCTGCACAAACAATCATGAGTTCACCCCTCGAGCTTGCCAATCGCGGCATCGTCGCGGAGCAGTTTGTGGGGCAACAACTGCTCGCAGCAAAAGCTGGATACGTTAACCCGACACTCTACTACTGGCAACCTCCAAAATCAGAAGGGCAAGCCGAGATCGATTTTCTGTACGAAAGTGGCAACATGGTCTACCCGGTAGAAGTGAAATCCGGCGCTGGCGGCACCATAAAATCGCTGCACTCATACCTGGTGAAAAAGCAGGCAGATCAAGCCATACGAATCAGTTCTGCAAAACCATCACTTCAGGAACTTGTGGCAAAGGTGAATAAAACAACAAAACCGTTCAGGCTGATTAATCTGCCCTTTTACCTGGTCAACCAGATTGATCGGATGGTTGGCGATGTATAGCATAACCTTTGGCAAGAACAACAATGGAAAACCACTAATGGACATCAATAAACGACAATTAATTCGGAGATAAACTGATGAGTGGCGGTCATTTCGATTATAAAGAGAGTTATCTCGGCTATATTGCAGAGCAGCTTGAGTTTGATATTGAATGTTAATTTGCCCAATTGTTGGTCTCACGCATCAGTTTCTGTTTGATCACGCTAGCTATTGAAAATTCAGCAATGTACGAAAACCTCTCAGATCTCCTCAGGCAAATCGCATTGGGTGAAGACTCCGTTCTTGAACTCAAGAGTGTTGAATTCAGTGGCAAAAAGGTCGTTGGTCCTCATAAGGACGGAATGGCTGACGAACTTGCGGCAATGGCGAACACGGCCACAGGGATTATTGTTCTTGGCGTTGATGACAAGTCGAGAGAGATTGAAGGTATTCCATTGGAAAAACTCGATATCGTTGAAGGGTGGCTTCGCTCCATCTGTAATGATTCCATTCAGCCACCGCTGGGCTGTGTTATCCGAAAGCTGATTGTCCCGGATGCTCAAGGCGAGGAAAAAATAATTCTACGGATTGATGTGCCGAGAAGTCTTTTTGTTCACAAAAGCCCCAATGGATATTTCCGGCGTATTGGCAGCTCCAGGCGAGAGATGACACCGGATTTATTGGCGCGTCTGTTTCAGCAGCGTAGTCAGACAAGGCTTATCCGATTTGATGAGCAAACGGTTCCCGGTGCCACTCTGACCGACCTGAATCCTAAATTGTGGAATCGATTCAGAACGGTGCTCTCTCCGAAAAGTGACCAGGAGTTTCTGGAGAAGATGAAACTCATCGCACGGGATGAAGACAATGTGATGCATGCCACTGTCAGCGGTATTTTATTAGCCAGTGATGCTCCAGAATCATTCCTGCCAAATGCTTTCATTCAGGCCGTCAGTTATCGCGGTTGTGAAAGAAATGCGGCATATCAACTGGATGCAAAAGATATAACCGGGCCTTTGGATGCGCAGATTAAGGATGCGTGCAAATTTGTGGAGCGCAATATGCGAGTCTATGCCATCAAGGCGCCAAACCGTATTGAAACGCCACAGTTTTCCATAAATGCAGTTTTTGAAGCGGTTGTTAATGCTGTTGCCCACCGCGACTATTCGATGTATGGCTCAAAAATCCGGTTACATCTTTTCGCCGACCGTCTGGAGATTTTTTCACCGGGCACTATTCCAAACACCATGACTATTGACAGCCTCTCGGAGCGACAATCGGCACGGAACGAGCTGATCAGTTCGCTGCTGGCCCGGTGTGCCATGAATGTCAACGCCGTTGGCAGTCAAAGGAACTTCATCATGGATAAGCGTGGGGAGGGGGTGCCGATTATTATCGTGGAAAGCAATAAATTGTCAGGCAGAAAGCCGGTATACCATTTGCTTGATGACTCCGAACTGAAACTGACCATATTTGCAGCTCCCCCTCCTCACGGAGAGGAGTGATGGTGAAGGAATCGGGAGTATGGGAATCGGGCGCTCTTTGTACCGGTGCCCGCTCACAATCAGAACTGGCCACTGTGCTTGCAACAGGTCAGTATCGGAAAAACTGAATGAACGAATCCGTGCAATGCTGCAAATCATGTAACCAGCCATAAGAATGCAAATTCCACTTTAGTCCGATCGTGACGATGGTTCAAGCGGCAGGGGAGTGAAGCAAAGAGTTTGATACCCTGTAATTGTTTGATATACTTCGACAGAAAGTTTTTTTGATCAGCCGGGCCGATAAACAGGTTGATTCCGACTGGCTTAATGACGTTTCATTCTCTTTAAAATAGAGAGATTACAGATGCCAACTGGTTTTGCGTATAGGTGCTTATTGGCTTTTCTTTTTTGCTGGCGATAAAAGCGAACCCGCGCATATTCATATTGAACGAGATGATAATCTGGCTAAATTTTGGCTCGATCCGGTTCGCTTGCAAAGTAGTGGTGGTTTTTCACGGCATGAAATTGCCAGGATTCAAATAATCGTCATTGAACATCAACAGAATTTACTGGAGGCTTGGCATGGTTACTTCAACAATTGAATTCAATGTTTCGGCCGTAGAGCATGTGACAGTTACGTTTGATGCTTTAACTGTTGATTTGAGTGATGGATGCCCCATTACCGTTCCGCTGGCCTGGTATCCACGACTTATGCATGCAACAGAATCAGAGCTTCAGAACTGGCGGCTGATTGGGAAAGGGTATGGTATTCATTGGGAAGATCTTGATGAGGATATCAGTGTTGAGGGTTTATTACTTGGCAAGCCTTCAGGTGAAAGTCAAAAATCGTTCAAGAGATGGCTGGAAGGACGTGTTTCTGCATCGGCTTGATGTAATGCGTGGGTTGTATGTCTACTAATAGCAGATGTATTTCGATTCTTATGGAATTTTGCAACATGCTTTCTTCTGTACATTTTTGTGACAGGGTTTTCAGCTATCTTCAGTAGTTGAAAAGTGATAACAATACCGAAATTGATTTTGTCACTGAGCAGATGTTTGAATCAGCTTTGAGCATGTTTTGAAAATATCATTATTGACCATAATAATCCTGTTGACAGAGTGTAGTCTATAGGCTACATTGAGGTTATGATTGAAATTCGTAAAACCAACCATTTCGCCAAGTGGATCGACAGCCTGCAAGATATCCGGGCACGTGCATGCATTCAGGCAAGAATTGAGAGACTGGCTATGGGTAATCCTGGGGATGCTAAGCCTGTTGGTGAAGGGATTTCAGAGATGCGTATTGATTATGGCCCCGGTTATAGGGTTTATTACATACAGCATGAACGAACAGTGATAATCTTGCTGGCTGGTGGCGATAAAAGTACGCAAGCCAAAGATATAAAAGCTGCGCTTCACTTGGTACAAAATTTATAGGAGTAAAATATGGCAAAAACCGTTACAACTAAATATGAAGTATCCGAGCACCTTCGTACCCCTCAGGAAATGGCCGCTTATCTGGAAATGTGCATTGAAGAAGCAAATGGAGATACAGCGTTTATTATTAAGGCATTGGGGGATATCGCAAGGGCGAAAGGTATGACACAGGTGGCACGTGATGCTGGTTTGTCCAGGGAAAGTCTGTATAAGGCTCTCTCCGGGGAAAGAAGTCCAGGTTTCGACACCATTCTTAAAGTAATAAGTGCCCTGGGCTTGAAATTGCAGGCAGAAGTTGCACATACATCACAAGTAACAGTCTGAGACAAAGCAATTCAGCCGGTCGCTATTGATTGCATGATGAATAAAGCATGCCAACCTGACGGGAGGTGTTTTGAAACATTCAGGCGCATCAACGTGATGACAAAGAAGTGATTTCCATGCCGATTCCTACCGCCACTGCTGAATATTTTAATATTGGTTTCATTATACCTAAGATCTTTGCATAGATGAAGATATATAAGTTCAAGGATCTGACTGACGAAAAAAAGCGTCCTCACTTTTACCAAATGGTTTTGCATAATTCCATGTGGTGCGCTAAACCCGGTTCATTGAACGATGAAATGGAATTTGATTTCAAATTGAACTATGCTCCTTCTGTACACACGGCAAACCTCTTATCCCAAGTTGTTAAGAGATATAGAACCACAGATTACTTTCCACCTGATCTATCAGTTTCTTTTGTCATGCAACACAAGCAATTGGAGGAGATTACAGTACCGATTATTGAACAAATGATTAGCAATTGTAGGGATACAATAGGAATTACAAGCTTTTCTGCCACGAAAAATAGTGATCATTTATGGAAAGAGTATGGTGGAAATGGAAATGGGGCATGCATTGAAATTGAAATATCTGACGAAGTTATTAAAGACCGTTATCATCAGGTTTGTTATGTGCCAGAAAAAGTTTTTCATATAGATTCTTTTCTTGAGTCAGCATTATTTCCTGAGAAAGCGTATGAGACTTTCAGGAATTTGTTGCTAACGAAAACAAATACATGGAAACGAGAAAAAGAAATCAGGTTTGTTTCAAAAATGCCAGAGGTTAACGCTATTTTCGATGGCCGAATTACCGAGATTATATTAGGTGCTAATATTCCAGCCAATGCTATGAATCAAGTTGAGGAGACCATAAATAACCATTGTCGCCTCAATGGGATAATAATCACCGTAATATGAAAAAGGTTTATGAATCGCTAATGGTATTCACTGAATTATCTCCACCCCATGCCACTTAACCTCTACACCAGCAACCGGATGGAAGTTCTGGTTGATACCCTCGCAACCACCCTCCGCAAGCCGCTCGCTTCGGCCTTTACCAAAGAGGTGATTGTGGTGCAGAGTCGGGGGATGCAGCGCTGGCTCTCGATGGAGCTGGCTGCGCGTTTTGGTGTCTGGGCTAACGGGCATTACCCCTTCCCGAACGCGATGGTGCAGGAGTTGTTCCGCGAGATCTTGCGGGATATGCCCGATACCTCTGCGTTTGCGCCGGAGGTGATGAGCTGGAAGATCATGCGGCGGCTGCCGGAGCTGCTCGGTACGGAGCCTTTCGGCACGTTGCGTCACTATCTGGCCGATGATCCTGACGGGCTCAAGCTCTTCCAGTTGTCGGAAAAAATTGCTGATACCTTCGACCAGTACACACTCTTCCGTTCGGAGATGCTGGCTGGCTGGGAGGCGGGGGAGACGGAGCCATCGGGCGAGGAGTGGCAGTCCATCCTCTGGCGAAAGCTTGCTGAGGGAGAGGGTATGCATCGGGGCAGGCTGAAAGATCTCTTCTGCTGGCAGTTAAATGCTGCGTCACCGGGGGCAAAGGAGATTCCCGAGAGGATCACCCTCTTCGGTATCTCCTACCTGCCGAAGTTTCATCTTGATATGCTCTCGGCGGTTGCCAGAGTGACGGAGGTGAACCTCTTTCTTTTGAGCCCGACTCAAGAATATTGGGGCGATATTCTCTCCAAAAAGGCAAGCGCCCGGCTGCCGGAGGAGGAGCGAGCCCTGCGCAGTGAGGGGAACCCGCTGCTTGCGTCGCTTGGGCGCATCGGGCGCGATTTTTCCGAGATGATTATCGACCTGAGCGACAGCGCGTTGCACCAGGAGGAGCGCTATGAGGATCCGGGGGAGGAGTGCCTGCTCCATGCCCTGCAGTCCGATATTTTGAACCTCTCGGGCACGGGCGAGGAGGGGGAGTTGCGCCCGCTTGCCCCTGATGACCGTTCGCTCCGGATTCACTCCTGCCACAGTCCGCTTCGTGAAATTGAGGTGCTCTACGACAATATTCTCGCCATGTTTGAGGAGTACCCCGACCTGACCCCGCGTGATATTGTGGTGATGACACCGGATATTGAGAGCTATTCTCCCTACATCTCCAGCGTTTTTGGGGCAATGGGGGGAGCTGGCGGGGATGGTACCGTGGCGCTTCACTACTCCATTGCTGACCGGCGGATGATGAACGAGGGGGAGATTGCCTCGGCGCTGCTGAAGTTGCTGGCTCTCCCCGGCAGCCGTCTTGCCGCTTCCGAAATTTTTGATCTGCTTGCCTCGCCGCCCGTGAGTCGTCTCTTTTCGCTCGACCTCGGTGAGCTTGAGCTGATTCGTGGCTGGATTGAAAAGAGCGGGATTCGCTGGGGCATGGATGAAGGCGACCGCACTTCACGGAACCTTCCCGCCTATCGCGACAACTCCTGGAGGGCGGGGCTCGACCGGCTGCTGCTCGGCTACGCCATGCCGGACGAGAATCAGCTCTTTAACGGCATTCTCCCCTATGATGATATGTCAGGATCGGTTGCGGAGAGCCTGGGCAAGTTTGCCGAGTTTGTTGAGAGGGTTGACTGCTTTGTCAAGAGCTTTGAGCGCTCCCGCACGCTTGCAGAGTGGCGCGTTCAGTTTCAGGCGATGCTGGCCGATTTCATTGCCCCCTCCGACAGCTCCGAGCGGGAGTTTGCGGCCATTGCCGAGCTTGCCGAAGAGCTTGGCAACATTGTGACGAAGGCGGAGTTTACCGACGACGTTTCACCTGCGGTGATGCTCTCCTGGCTTCGCGCACGCCTTGAGCATCAGGAGCAGGGGCTGGGCTTTATGACGGGCGGCATCACCTTTTGCGCCATGCTGCCCATGCGGAGCATTCCCTTCCGGGTTGTGGTGCTTATCGGCATGAACGACAACGCCTTTCCCCGCCAGAGCCGCGCACCGGGCTTTGACCTCATTGCCCGTGAACCGCAGAGGGGCGACCGCTCACTCCGCAACGAAGATCGCTACCTCTTTCTTGAGTCGCTCCTCTCGGCCCGCGATCTGCTCTACATCAGCTATGTTGGCCAGAGCATCCGTGATAACAGCGAACTTCCACCATCAGTGCTGGTCAGCGAACTGCTTGACGCTGTGCGGCGCGGCTTTTCGCTTCCTGATGGCGGTTCGGTGGAGGAGCATCTCGTGGTGCGTCACCGCCTGCAAGCCTTTAACCGGGAGTATTTTACCGCAGGCTCTCCGCTCTTCAGCTACTCTGCCGAGAACTATCGGGCGCTTGTTGAAAAGGAGAGTGCGGCAACCCGCTCGCACCCTTTTATGAGCGCTCCTCTTGCGGAACCGCCGGAGGAGTGGAAAACCCTCTCGCTGGAGCGAATCTTGCGCTTTTACGATAACCCGGCAGGATTTTTCCTTGAACAGCGCCTCGGTATCCGGCTTGAGGGCACCGCACTGCCGCTTGAGGATCGGGAGCCCTTTGCGGTTGAGGGGCTTGAGCTCTACAGCCTCAAACAGGAGCTGCTTGAGGTTGTGCTTGAGGGAGGGGAGACCAGCGAACTGCTCCCGCTCTTCAGGAGCCGAGGGATGCTTCCGCCTGCCCGTCATGGCGAACAGCTTTTCACCAGAATTCTTGGTAAGGTGGAGGAGTTTGCCGCCAGGGTGCAGGAGAGCATTGGCGGCAGGGGTATGCTTGAACCGCTGGAGGTCGATCTGCAGGTTGGTGCTTTTCGCCTCACCGGACGGCTTGATCGCCTCTGGCCGCACTCTTTGCTGCATTACCGATACGCCAGATTGAAGATGAAGGACATCATGAGAAGCTGGATTGAGCATCTCGTGCTCAACTCACTTGACCTGCCGGGCTACCCGAAACAGACACTTCTGGTGATGGAGAATGAGGCAAGAACCTTTGCGCCGGTTGAGGGTGCTAACGCTCTTCTGGAGAATCTACTCAACCACTACTGGCAGGGCCTCTCAATACCCCTGCGCTTTTTCCCGCGCTCCTCCTATGCTTATACCACAAAGGCAACTCTCGAAGCAGTCCGAAAAGAGTGGCGTGACGACAGCTACAATAACCATCCGGGCGAAGGCTCAGATCCGGCTATTCAGCGCTGCTTTGGTGCTACAGAGCCCTTTGATGAGGAGTTCTGCTCTCTTGCGATTGAGCTGCTTGCGCCGATGATTGAGGCGGCGGGGGAGAAGGCGTAAACTGTTTGATGAGCGGCAGTATGAAATCCTTATACTTCGGAGCATCTTTGGCTCCACGGATGGAACATGCCGCATCCCGGATCCAGGATTCGAGGGATTTTCCATTACCGTTATTATTTGCCTTCGGCGTTCAGTACTTTGCTGTTCATGCGCATCATGCGTACTCAATCTTTGAGAACGTTTTACTTGGGTAATCAGCTCGACACACGGTGTTTGACGGGAATTGCTGGACTTTACAAAAGGCAAGTACCAAGAAGTACTGAAATCTTTGGTAAAAGCCCCATTCCTGAACTCCACTGCACCGTCTTGTGGGAAGCAGAATACTCCATTATCCGTAAAGAAGTTATGTCATTGTATTCTGAATTTGCCCAGTGGTATGAGCAGCTTTTTCCGTTCCGTGAAGAGGTTTATCTCTTCCTTTGCGAACATGTTGGTACTTCGGGAAGTAGTATCCTTGATGCTGGATGTGGGCCAGGTCACTATTGCGCGAGGTTTCAGCGTGATGGTTTCCGCTCAACAGGTATTGATCTTGATTCGAAGATGATTGATGAGGCAGTGACCTCCTTTCCCGACTCAGAATTCTTCTGTATGAGCATTGAAGATGTTGCATCATTGCATCGTTCGTTCCGTTTGATCTATTCCACAGGCAATGTTGTGGCCCATCTTTCACCTGCCCGATTTTCAGCTTTTCTTCAGGATGCATACACTGCTCTTGAACCTGGAGGTTGCTGGATTTTTCAGGTGGTGAACTGGGACTATATTCTTGGGCTTGCTGAGTACCGTTTTCCGGTCAAAACTGTTGACGATGGTTCGGTAGCCTTTTATCGCCGCTATCCGGTTATTTCTCAGGAACGTGTCATTTTTGATGTCGAGCTTGTTTCAGGTGGCCAGAAGGTTTTCAATGAGCAGACAACACTGTATCCTCTCACTGCCGACAATTTTCTTCAACGGCATCGCGACGTTGGATTCTCTCTGACTGGCATGTATGCCGGTTTTGATAAAACACCTTTTAACAGAGATCGTGATTCCGGCCTTGTGATGGTGTTTATGAAGGAGCGGGGGAGTTCAGTATAATTATGGCCAGCCCGCTGGGGGATTCGCCGTTATCAGCAAGTACAACCCGCATCTTTGGAGTGCGGAGCAGTTACGCGCTATTTTCGTTGCCCGTAAAAACGAACTGGCAGACTCCGTATCCTGAAAGAATGTGTAGTTTGAATAGTAACAGGAATGATGCACCCAATTTCACCCATTTCAAAGTCAATCCTCACCAACTTCTCAGTTAAAGCTTTCAAGAAAAGCATTATCTTTTTGCTGAAATATCCCTACTTTTAGCAAGATTTTGTTGGAGGCTTCGATGCTAAAAACGTCATATCCATTCTTCACAGGTAAAAAACTATGTTAGCAAGAACGATACTGAAAGTTGCATCCCAGATTCCATGGGATAAGGTGATTGAACTTGCCCCCTCAGTTGCAGAGAGGGCGGGTACTCTCTGGAAGAGCATTAAAAGCAAAAACCAGCGTCAGTCAGTTGACGAAAGCATGGTGTATTCCTCGTACAGCACAGAGTTGTCGGAAAGTGATCTGCTTAAAGGTCGATTGGAGAGATTGGAAGAGAGAGCAGGGAGTTTGGAGGAGCAACTTCAGGCATCCGCCGGATTGCTCAAGACATTAGCAGAACAGAATACGTCGCTGGTGCAACAAATTGAGCTGCATCAAGCTCGTCTCATTCGTCAATCTCTCCTTTTTGCCGGAGTTGGTGCTGTCTTGGCAGGAATGATAGTTTACCTCTTTATTCGGTAGTGATTGCCTGACGATGTGGTTCATTGGGATCTTGGAGTCCTCTCCGGCATCAACCTTTTCGAGGCAAGCTACGGGACCGCGAAAAGCTGCACCATCGTGTCGCTTTACCTCTGACTGCTGGTGGAGCAGGAGCTGTTGCCTGAACAGATTCTTGTGGCGAGATTAAGTCGACAGGGGAGGATCCCCAACATGTTTGATGACCTGCAATTGATTATTATACTTCTGTCGGATTCTGACCAGAATCAGTGCATCCTGCATAAATAAGCTGGCGTATATTTTGAGTATCATTGAGCTTTTTGTATTTTATCCCGATTTCGTGCTGATTCTTGCATGGGATTGCGGTTTTGATGGGCAATACCTCTAGCCGCTTCTTTTAATGACAATTAACAAGGAGTGCAAATGATGTATGCGCCAGCAAAGGCATTGGAGCTTCTGCGGATTGGTTCTGGTTATCCCGATGCAGTGTTCCATGATAATCAGGATGTTGCAATTCGTTATCTGGTTGAAGGTCGAGGACGATTGCTGGTTGTTCAGAAGACAGGCTGGGGGAAGAGCTTTGTCTATTTTATTGCCACCAGGTTGCTTCGTGAAGGGGGCAGTGGCCCGGCTCTCCTGATTTCACCACTGCTTGCTTTGATGCGAAACCAGATTGAGGCGGCAGAGCGTATGGGTGTGCGAGCTGCTACAATCAACTCAGATAACCCGGATGACTGGGCTGAAGTTGAAATGAGCATCCGCCGCAATGCGATTGACATTCTGATCATCTCACCTGAACGGCTGGCTAATGAACGGTTTCGTTCCAATGTTCTGGCTCGTATAGCCGTGCAGATCTCCATGTTAGTCATTGATGAAGCCCACTGTATTTCTGACTGGGGTCACGATTTTCGGCCCCACTATCGATTGCTGGAGCGGATTGTGAAAACCCTGCCACCGAACCTGCGACTTCTGGCAACGACGGCAACCGCAAACAATCGCGTCATGGAAGATCTTGCCGAAGTGCTTGGCCCGCATTTGGAGGTGTTACGAGGTGATTTGAATCGTCCATCACTCACCTTGCAAACTATCTCATTACCTGATCAGGCAGAGCGCCTCGCCTGGCTGGCCGAACAACTTGCTGTACTTCAAGGCCATGGAATTATCTATACGCTGACCGTGCGTGATGCAAACATGGTTGCAAGCTGGCTGAAAAGTCGCGGGTTCAGGGTTGAAGCCTATACGGGAGAAACTGGTGATCGCCGACCGGAACTTGAGCGAGCACTGCTTCATAACAAGGTTAAGGCGCTTGTTGCAACCTCGGCGCTTGGTATGGGCTACGACAAGCCTGATCTGGCTTATGTGATTCATTATCAGATGCCGGGATCAGTTGTTGCCTACTATCAGCAGGTCGGGCGTGCCGGACGTGCTTTGAAATCAGCTTATGGCATCCTGCTCAGTGGCAGAGAAGAGAGAGATATCACAGAGTGGTTTATCAAGAGCGCGTTTCCCACCCGGCAGGAGGTTGACCAGGTCATTCGTGCGCTTGAGAAGGAGCCTGCTGGCCTCTCTGTTCCCGAACTTCAGGGAAAGGTCAATCTGAGCAATGGACGTATTGAGAAGACCATTGCGTTGCTCTCTCTTGAATCACCAGCTCCAGTGGTCAAGCAGGGGAGCAAGTGGCAATTGACGGCGGCTACACTTGGTGAAGGCTTTTGGGATCGTGCATCTCGACTGACGGCATTGCGTCGTGATGAACAACAACAAATGCAGGAATATCTTAACTTGCCATTTTCTGAACACATGGGGTTTCTTGTTCAGGCGCTCGATGGTGATTCGAATACGGTCAGTTTCCCTCTGTTGCCAGCATTGCCGTTAACTGTTGACGAAAAAGTTGTTCAGGATGCGGTTACTTTTTTGCGTCGTACCACTCTGTCCATCGAACCAAGACTTCAGTGGCCCGCTGGTGGTCTGACACACTATCGGGTAAAAGGAAAAATTCCTGCAGCGCTGCAAGCCGAGCCAGGCAAGGCGCTCTGTATTTGTGGTGATGCTGGATGGGGTGGACTTGTCAAAGAAGGCAAACATCAGGACAACTTTTTTTCTGATGCTCTGGTCAATGCTTGTGCAAAGATGATTCGTCAATGGAATCCTGATCCGGCGCCAGAATGGGTAACATGTGTTCCGTCATTGCGTTACCCCGTCCTTGTTCCGCATTTTGCGCAACGCCTTGCTGATGCTCTGGGTCTGCCATTCCATAAGGTGATTGCCCGGATAGAGGAGAGGCCCGAGCAGAAAACCATGGCAAACAGTTCGCAACAGGCAAGAAACATTGATGGTTCTCTTGCGATCAAAGAGCGAAAATTCCCGAAAGGTCCGGTCTTTCTGGTTGACGACATGGTGGATTCTCGCTGGACATTGACCGTATCTTCCTGGCTCTTGAGAAGCTATGGAAGCGGTGAAGTGTGGCCTGTGGCGCTTGCACAAACAGGATATGATTGACAAATGCAAACACTCTCTTCGAACACAAAAGCCATTCTTCTGCTGACAGCGCCCTTGATTGCTGGTCATGGCAGTGGGTTTGCCAAAGATCCTGTCGCCTGGTGAGTACAATCGTCTGGCTCGTCACCTGCATGCAATACAGCACGAACCTGCTGACCTGTTGCTACCGAATGCGGAACACTTCTATCGTTCCTGCCAGCACATCGTTGACGAAAAACGCTTGCAAAACCTGCTTTGTTGATGAGGGCATTCTGGAAAAAAGGAGCACGCCAGTCTGTTATGCCATTAAAGAACACGGTTTTTTTGAAAACGGAGACTTTATACCGGAAATGAGCCCAAATCACATGATATAGTTAAAAAACCACTTTTTAGAGGTGCCCATATTGCGTGGAACCCAATTTTCAGACGATAATAAAATGTGTATTATTTGTATAATGTTGTTACATTATTCTTAAAAATACTTGCAAATCTTCTGTTTTAAGACCTTTTTTTATTTGTCGATATGGTCATGAGAAACGAGAAACAGCCGGAAGTTTCCTGTGGGCGGGTATCAATATGGTGAAAATACGAATCAGAACGGTTGACCAGCAAGCGCCGTCGGTTGTGGCAAAAGTTAAATCAGGCTCTCAATTTAACTAAAACTGGAGAAAGTTATGGGTCAAATTCTGGAGATATCAGCAATGGGATGGTTGCCGGATTATCCTGATTTTATGGATTACACGGCAGATCATAATCACGTTTCATCAGTCAGGAAGCAGTTGGGGCAAGTGGACTCTGTGAAGGCGATGCTTGCAAAATCGGGAGTTGCAAAACCGGCAAAACTGACGTTGCCCCCTTCTGTCGATTTAAGGCTATGGTGCTCTCCGATTGAAAATCAGGAATCAATTGGTGCTTGTACGGCACACGCTGGCGTCGGGATTGTCGAGTATTTTGAAAGGAGGGCATTTGGCAAGCATACTGATGCCTCCCGGCTTTTCCTCTACAAGACCACGAGAAACCTGTTGCACTGGACTGGTGATACCGGAGCATTTCTTCGCTCAACTATGGGTGCGCTCGTCCTTTTTGGTGTGCCGCCGGAAGAGTTTTTACCCTATGTTGTTGCTGATTTTGACAAAGAACCTTCGGCCTTCTGTTACGCTTTTGCCCAGAGCTTCCAGGCGATAAGTTATTTTCGTCTTGATCCGACGGGGACGACGAAAGATGTACTGCTGACACAGATCAAAGCAAATCTCTCGGCAGGTATTCCCTCAATGTTTGGTTTTACCGTCTATAACTCGATATCACAGGCGGCTAAAACCGGCAAAATACCCTATCCCACCGCCGGAGAAAAAATTGCAGGTGGCCATGCTATTTCTGCCGTCGGTTATGATGACACCATGAAGATCAAGAATACTAATCCCAGGGCAGCGGAAACCACAGGTGCCCTGCTTATCAGGAACTCCTGGGGAACAGGATGGGGTGACAGCGGTTATGCCTGGTTGCCTTACGACTATGTTTTGAAAGGATTGGCTGTTGACTGGTGGGTGCTCCTGAAAAACGAGTGGATTGATACTGGCGAATTCAAGGCATGACCCTCTTCCGGTCAGCGTTACCCCTTTCTCTGATGTGAGTTCCGAAGAAGGCTTTTGACGCTGACCGGGTTACGGGGATCAGTACCTCCCATTACTTTGGGTTCATGCAACCCAATATTATAGGAGAATTGAAAGATGACCGCCTCTGGCCCCTGCGTTTTTTCTCATACTTCACAATCGTTTATACCAAAAAGGAGAGGCTCAGAGCTGCCCTCAAAGAGCGGTGCGTCGATAGTTGCCCGGACCGATGACAGAGCTACTGAATCATTCAGATGATGCTAACAAATATTCACGTAAAGTCGATAATTAAAAGAAAAACAACTACTTTCCTTGTATTTTTTTTATATAAATCGTATGCTTATAAAGTATATATTTTGCTGTTCCCCTCTATTTTGTTTGGGGCGATTCCGTGCATGTTCGTGCTGTTGTTTCAGTGATCTGAATTTTTTGTAAAAATTTTGATGAAACCTTCAGGCCAACCATGATCTCTCACGCGCTTACAATCGTGATAAACGAATTAAACAAGCATCTCGTCGATGATTACAATTCGAGCGAGACTGTGGCGAAATTGGGCAATCTGGCGGATGGTTTTGGTAATGGCGGCATCTTGAGAAAAGATCTCTACTTTTCGGTTGTCAATATCAAAGAGGAGAAGGCCTTAAAGAATCTTCCGAATTATGTCTGCAATGATGTAACGCTCAAGGCGTTATATGAAAACCCTCCTCTTTTTTTGAATTTCCAGATTTTAGTGACCGCCCCTCATGAAACCTACTCTCTCGGGTTGTCGTTGCTATCGAGAGTGATTCGCTTTTTTCAGTACAAGAATGTTTTTACGCAGGACAATGTTGATCCTGCTTCAATAATTACGAGCTCGCCAACGAACTCTCTTGATCATTTAGAATCGTTCAAGCTGATTTTTGACCTGTATTCAGCTTCAATGGAGGAGGTCAACCATCTTTGGGGAACTCTTGGAGGCAAGCAGTATCCGTTTGTGCTCTACTGGATGAGAATGCTTGATCTGAAGTTCAAGGCAGTACCAGAAGAGAGCTCGCTCATCCTTGACGTTGATACGAAGTTGATCCATAAACCCTCTCTTTCGATTTGATTCATTGGGGTATCAGTTCTGGAGCTGAAACCGTCTAAAAAAATTGTAAGGGCGGTGGTGAATGACGAAACAGTAATACAGCATTATTTGAGATATTTGTATAACAATTCATCAAACTATAAGGGATAGACCATGCCAACAATGTATAAGACCCCTGGTGTTTACGTCGAAGAAATCCCCAAATTTCCCCCCTCCATTGCAGGAGTTGAGACAGCGATACCGGCATTTATAGGTTACACTCAAAAAGCTGATAGTGTCAAGCCGGGAGATCTGCTTAATGTTCCCACCCGGATTGGTTCCCTGACTGAATACGAACAGTATTTCGGAGCTGGTGCGGCTCCGGTTGTCACTAACGTCACGCTGGATGACAACAAAAAATTTCAATCGGCAATCATCGGCAACGTTTTTTACATGTACGACAGCTTACGATTGTTTTATGCCAATGGTGGTGGTGATTGCTACATTGTTTCTGGAGGCTTGTACGATGCTGCAGTTAAAAATGCTAATAATTTTACGGGTCCGGGGAAAGCATTAGAAGCGTTGGAAAAGGTTGATGAACCTACAATTCTCCTCTTCCCCGATAATTCATTGCTCACGACTGATAGTGATTTTTATGCCGTCTACGATGCTGCGTTAGGGCAGTGCGGCAGGTTGATGGATCGTGTAGGTTTATTTCATGTCAAGGAAAACGATCCGAAAGGGGGTGCTTTCCGTTCGGGTACAGGTATCAATGATCTGAAATATGGAGCGGTCTACTCTCCCTGGCTGGAAGTTAATTTTCCAAAGAATATCAAATACCGCGATTTCAAGAATCTCATTCACATTGGAGCAACCAAATTCAATCTGGGTGACCTGACGGATAACCCTGCGGTCAAAACACTTGTTGCGGATTATGAGACTGTTCTTGCCGATGTCGATACTATCAATGTTGCAGCAACAGCACTGGCCAGCCCGAAATTGACTTTGAGAGAACAATTTACAGCGCTTGAAGGTGCTTATTTGGGAGGAAAAACGCCTGCCAAATTTATGCCGATCGTCAATTATCTGTTTGACGTTGCAAGAAGAGTTGATGTGCTGGTTGGTGCAGGAGCTGGTAACGTTGAGTCTCCGATATTGAAAACAAGTTTGACCAGCCTGATTACCTCAACACTTAAAGACATTTTCAATACGTTAATAGGGTACGATAAGGAGCTTGCCAGCAAGGTACCCAGTTCTGCCTATACAGCCCAGTTCGATACTGGTACCCCCCCTTCGGCGGCTGCCTGGGGAGCAATCTTTGGAGCCTCTGCTCCGGCAGCCTCTTCCGTTATTCCGGTTACGGCTACAACAAATCCTGACCGGATGGATGCAGTGCTGCCGCTGCTCAAGGCTCTTTTCGATCAGATCAACAGTGCATGGCTTGGCAGTGTGGTGGGAGTAGCCAGGGAGATGGAGACAAAAAAACACGAGGGGCTGGCAGCATCATTCCCGCTCTATAACACGATTCTCACAGGGATCCAGAATACCAGCACCACTGTTCCGCCATCCGGCGCCATAGCAGGTATTTATGCTTACGTTGACCGGACAAGAGGCGTATGGAAAGCGCCAGCAAACGTAAGTATCAGCGGCATTGTGGGGCCGAAGGACATCTTCTCCGCGTCGGAACTTGATGCACTTAATGTTGATCCGAATAGTGGAAAATCGATTAATGCGATTCGCCGATTCACCGGTAAGGGTACCTTGGTGTATGGGGCGCGTACTCTTGCAGGCAATGATAATGAGTGGCGCTACATCAGTGTTCGGCGGTTCTTTAATTTTGTGGAAGAGTCTACAAAAAAAACGACCGAGCAGTTTGTTTTTGAGCCGAATGATGCCAATACCTGGGTACGTATTCAGGCCATGATTGAGAATTTTCTGACGGTTCTCTGGAGGCAGGGCGCACTGCAGGGTGTTAAACCGGAACATGCATTTTATGTCGCTGTGGGTCTCGGAAAAACCATGACGCCGCTCGATATCCTTGAGGGTCGGTTGATTGTTGAAATCGGGATGGCCGCCGTCAGGCCTGCGGAATTTATCATTCTCAGATTCTCACATAAAATGGCAGAGTCGTAGTGTTTCCGCAGATCGGTATCGGGAAGGTAATGAGGTATTTACTTTATTCAATCCATAAACAGAACGCATCATGGCACAAGAATATCCAGTACCAAGGTTTCATTTTCAAGTTGATTGGGGCGGCGCTAAAATCAGCTTTACCGAAGTGACCGGTCTTGTTATGGAGAGGGAGAAGATTGAGTACCGGCATAGCGACAGCAAGGATTTTAACAAAATCAGCATGCCGGGAATGGTAAAGAACAATAATATCACCCTGAAACGCGGAAAATTTGAGAGTGATTTTGACTTCAACACATGGCTGGAGGAGATCGCCAATGAGCGTGTGGATAAAAGGCGGGATGTGACCATTCGTTTGCTCAATGAAAAGCACAATCCTGTTGCAGCATGGACGGCCATTCGCTGTTTCCCGGTCAAAATTACCGCTTCGGATCTGAAGTCGGATGCCAATGAGATTGCAGTGGAGAGTATTGAGCTTGCCCATGAAGGGCTGAAGTTGATGAAGGTTTAAACACTCGGTTTTATGGTTGACTATTATCCACCGTGGGGCTTTTATTTTAAGGTGGTATTCAACATCAGTTCCGACAAGAATGATGTCCGTTTTCAGTCTGTGTCGGGCCTCTCGGTTGAGTATGACTTTGAGAGTTACAAGGAGGGCGGTGAAAATCGCTTTGAGCACAAGCTACCGGTCCGCACTAAATATGCGGATCTGGTGCTGAAGCGGGGAATGTTGCTGGATTCCAGTGTCATCAAATGGTTTCTTGATGCTTTTAATAACCGGATATTCAAACCAGCAACGATCACCGTAAACCTGATGAATGAAAAAAGTGAGCCATTAAGAAGCTGGAATGTTGTTGATGCCATTCCGAAAAAATGGCTTGTCAGCGATTTGAATGCAACTGAGAATGGCATTGTTGTCGAGACGATGGAGCTTGCCTATCGTTATTTCACCATTCAGTAAAGGAGTGAACAATGCCGGTTGAAATAAAAGAGCTGCATATTAAGGTTACAGTGAATGCGACGGGAGGAGCGTCAACGAATCAGCCGACTTCCGGTTCCGGAAAAAACAGTGATGTTGACCGGCAACACATTATTGCTGAATGTGTGGAACAGGTGCTTGAGGTACTGCAAAACAAATTGGAGCGCTGATGGCTGACAAAGGAGAACTTGAAAAAATGCTCATTCTCGCCTTTGCCGATTCACAAAAGGCAGAGAGCGGCGGCAAAAAAGAGGCTGACGACTATGTTGAGGCGCTGATCAATCCGGAAACCTGTACGCTCAACTACAAGCTCAAGTTTTCCGAATCAGGACAAGGGCAGGGCAGCAGCGGCAAGCAGCTCAAGTATGAATACACTGAGCCGGAGGAGATCTCTTTTGAATTTCTTTTCGACAACACCGGCATTATTGACGGCAAGCCGAGAGATTCCATTGCTGATGATCTTAAAAAGTTCAAACAGGTTCTGCTTGAGTACAAGGGCGATGCACATGAACCTCGCCATTTCAAGCTGGTCTGGGGAAAAAACTCAATTTTTAAAGGACGGGTAACGGAGGCGAATTTCACCTATAAGTTATTCAAACCTGACGGTACCCCGATTCGGGCCTCTGCCAAGGTGACCTTTAAAAGTAGTATTGAAGAGCAGAAGCGGGCTGCAAAGGAAGATAAAAAATCGGCTGACCTGACGCATGTCCGTAAAGTGAAAGCTGGCGACACGCTGCCCTTGATGTGTTACCTGATTTACGGAGACCCGAAATACTACCTTGCTGTGGCTGAAGTCAACGGTCTCAGCAATTTTCGATCGTTGATGCCGGGGATGGATATTGTTTTTCCGCCTCTCGAAAAAGTAAATAACGCCTGATGTGAGCAACGAAACGACTATTCCGACACCTGCAACTCCGGATGTATGCACGGTAGCGGTTTTGATTGATGGCGCAGAAATTCCCGGTACATTTCACGTTTTATCCGTTTCTGTAACAAGGGAGCTGAACAGGATTCCTGTGGCGACGCTTCAGCTTCTGGATGGAGAGTCTGCCAAATCAACCTTTGAAGCCAGTAACGGTGATCTTTTTATTCCGGGTAAAAAAATTGAAATCCAGCTTGGATACCGCTCAAAGAATGACAGTGTGTTCAAGGGGATCATCATCAAGCACAGTATTAAAATACGCAAGTCTGCAACGCTGCTTCTTGTGGAATGTCGGCATGAGGCGGTCAGAATGACCAGCGGAGTCAAGAGCCGTTATTATATCGACAAGCTGGACAGCGATATTATGGAGGAGATTCTCGGTTTATACGGCTTCAACAAGGATGTCGAGGTGACCAGGCCCAAACTGAAAGAAGTTGTTCAGTATGAAGCTACAGATTGGGATTTTCTTCTGTGTCGTGCCGAAGCCAATGGACAAGTGCTCTTTGCCGGAGACGACAAGATCGCAATTGCATCACCTGACAGCAGTAAAAGTGCTGTAGTGAAGGTGAACTACGGCTCAACCATTCTCGAACTTGATGCTGAAATAGATGCCCGCTCGCAAAGCAAAGGCATTAAGGCGAGTAGCTGGAATTCAACTGACCAGAATGTGATTGAAGCGGAGGCCAGTGAACCTTCAACAACAAACAATGGGAATCTTTCAGCGGCAAATCTCGCACAAATTATTGGCGGAGAGGCTCATGTTATCCGCCATGGCGGCAAACTCGATCAATCTGCACTTCAGGCGTGGGCCAATGGCCGACTGATGAAAGAACGTTTTGCGAAAATCCGTGGACGGGTACGTTTTCAGGGCTTTGCGGGAATTTTGCCCGGAAATATCATAGAGGTCACTGGTATTGGAGAACGTTTTGAGGGCAAGATGTATGTCTCCGGCGTGCGTCATGCCGTGGACAATGGCAACTGGGAAACGGATGTGCAGTTTGGACTCAATCCGGCACTTTTTTCCGAGACCTACAACCTTCGACCTTTACCAGCATCAGGATTGTTGCCAGCCGTCAGTGGTCTGCAGATCGGAGTTGTTACTGTACTGGAAAATGATCCGGATGGGGAAGAGCGCATCAAAGTGAGACTTCCCCTTGTGAGCGCTTCGGAAGAGGGTGTCTGGGCACGTGTTGCCACTCTGGATGCAGGCAAAGCACGGGGCACTTTTTTTCGCCCTGAAATCGGTGACGAAGTGGTAGTAGGTTTTCTCAGTGATGATCCCTGTTATCCGATAATACTGGGCATGTGCCACAGCAGCGCCAAACCTGCTCCTGAGCCTGCCAAAGACAGCAACCACCGGAAAGGGTATGTCAGCCGGGAAAAAATGCAATTCACCTTTGATGATGAAAAGAAAATCATTGTACTCGAAACTCCCGGCGGCAACAAACTGACGCTTTCAGAGGAAGACAAAGGAATTGTCATTGAAGACCAGAACGGCAATAAAATTACCCTTGACGATAGCGGAGTAAAGATTGAAAGCGCCAAGGATCTCATTATGAAAGCCTCAAAGGATATGAGCGCCGAAGGCATGAACATAGAGTTAAAAGCGCAGACAGGCTTTAAGGCATCTGGAGCCGGAAGCGCAGAAGTTTCAGGAGCAAGCACAACGGTGAAAGGAAGCGCCACAACGACCATCAGTGGTGGCGTCGTTCAGATTAACTGATAAAATTTAGAGCAATGCCTCCAGCGGCAAGGGTCGGCGATATGATCGTCAGTTCAGCAACTCAAGGCGCACCTGTGCCCATTATTCCTCCAGGAACACCAACCGTGCTTCTCGGGGGTTTACCAGCCGCACGCATGGGCGACTCATGTGGCGCTGATGCCATCCTGAAAGGTTCTGCGACGGTCTTGATTGGAGGAATGCCTGCGGCAAGAATCGGCGACCTGACTGCTGCGGGAGGCTCCGTGTTGCCTCCCGCAGCCACTACAGTACTTATTGGAGGGTAACAGAAGGGGTGTGGGCGGCCTATATTATTTTTCTGGAACAACTAAACGCTCGTAAGAAAAAGATGGATCTTCCATTTCTCGGTCGCGGGTGGTCTTTTCCACCCACATTTAATCGGACGGCCTCTGGAGTTGAGATGCTTGAGGGTGAGGCTGATATTGTTTCAAGCCTCCAGGTGCTGCTCAGTACCGCACAGGGTGAACGGGTCATGCTGCCTCAATACGGTTGTAACCTGGATGAGTTACTCTTTGAAAGTCTTGATATGCGCATGAAAACCCTGATGGCCGATAAAGTGGAGTCAGCCATTCTTTATCATGAACCGCGTATCGAGCTGGAAAATGTTGAGCTTGATGAAAGCGGCGAACTTGAGGGTGTTGTGCTGATAAACATTGTTTACCGAGTTAAAACGACTAATTCCCGCTTTAATCTGGTTTTTCCTTATTACAAGCTGGAAGCTACTGATGTTAATCTTGCAGCGACCGTTACTTTATTACCCGATAACAGTTGACGTATGTCTACAGATAATGAATGCCGGAGCAACACGGATCAGTATAAAAATGTCAGGGAGGGCACGAGCCAAGATCAGAGGGCATCCACAGCCCTGAATACGGATTCTGTTCCGGTTAATGAGCATGGCCCGGCATACGGTATGGTGTTTGCCCAAAACTATGCCGCCATGCTGAACTATTTCGATGCGACCAATATGGCGGCAGGAGATTGGCAGCCTTTTTTCAGCGGTGATGTTTCTGCCCAACTTGCCCTGGTGGCCATTGAAGATATCAATACCTACAAGGCGACCATCAAATCATGGTTTGATTATCTGAACATGCGGGAGCATCAGCATGATCATGATCGCCTGAAAAATACTTTTGGTTTTCTTTTCAGCACGTTGGGATCATTGGCCGTCCAGCTTGATGAGTTTCAAAAGAATCTGCCAGTTGAAATTGGCTTGAAAGGCACACTGCAAAACCTTGTCAAAAGCCAGTTGGCGCCAGCATTCAAGCGCCTGATTACCTATTACAAGGCAGGAAAAGCGCTTCATTTGGTTCACGACATCACTCCATCACCTTCAGTACGGATCCTGCGTAGCCCGGTTATACCCTTTGCATCTCTCCTTGCCTCGGGATTATCCACTGATTGGAGTGGAGAGCTTGTCTGGAGCGACTATGTTGCTCTGATTCCTGAAGATGAATCGGTGTATGGCGACAGGCCCGATAATCCTGGGGAGAAGCTCTTTCTTCAAATCAATCATTGCACGACGCACAACCTGTTCAAATCTGTTTTTGACCAGTTTCTGAAGGTTTTTGCCCGTGTTATCAGCGAGGCTGATCGTGCGCTCAATGATACCTTGACAAAATGGGATAATCATGAACCCCATTATGCGCTTTTTCTTGCGTTTTTGCGTCTGTTTGAATACGTACGGACTGAGGCCAATACCCTTTCCCGTCGTCATCTGGATTTCTATTACAGGGAGGTGCTTCGCCTCAGAGAAAAACCAGCCCAACCAGGTCATGTGCATCTGCTGGTAGAGCTGGCGAAGCATACTGTTTCTCATGAATTGAAAAGAGGTGAGCAGTTCAAAGCAGGAAAAGATGATTTGAGTCGGGATGTCTTCTTTGCAAATGATAATGATTTTGTTGCCAATCAGGCAAAGGTTGTCGCCTTGAAAACTGTGTATCGGCATGGTGATGAAAAGGTTGGTACCGCAATCCCGAACAGTATCTATAAAGGTAAGTTTCTCTCTTCGTCAAGGCGTATATTCTTGCGCAATACTTATCAGGGGCGGATTTATGCCTCTCCTCTTGTCAACGTTACTGACCAATCCTGGCATCCCTTTTTCAACAAGCTCTATACTGAGGGGATACTGCAAAACATCAACATGCCTGAAGCGGAGACAGGATTTGCAATCGCTTCACATTATCTGTTGCTGGAGGAGGGGAGCCGGACAATTACGGTTGAGTTCACACTGGCCGCTCCTTTATCAGGATTCAGCAAAGAGCACGGTAACGATGTGGTTTGTTCTCTGACCACGAAAAAAGGGTGGCTCACAGCAGAAGAGGTGACCTTCCGAGCCATTGCCGCTCAGCAATTACAGATTCAAATAACTCTTGACGGGAATGCTCCCGCAATAACTCCTTATTCAGGCAAGGTACACGGATATGTGTTTGATACTGAGCTGCCGGTTTTGGTTGTCAAGCTGCGGCACAGGGATACTTCCAATTACATTTATCCTCTCCTCCAGGATGCGATTATTCAGTCAATTGAACTGAAGATTGATGTCAAAGGGCTCAAATCTATCGCTATTTCCAACGATTTTGGTCCGGTTGATGCCAGCAAGCCATTCCAGCCGTTTGGGGCTTCTCCCCTTAAAGGAAATGCGCTGATTGTCGGATCGAAAGAGTTGTTTCAGAAAGAGCCTGATGCTGTAAGTGCAGATATTACGTGGCAGATAAAACCAGTTCCGTATAGAACAAAACCGGCCATTGCCGTTGAATTCCTGGGCCAGGGAACATGGGCATCCTCAAGCCAAAGTTTAGCTCTCTATCAGGAGGAACCAGTTATTGACTTATCTGCAAATGTCGACTATTCATTGCTCGATTTACCGGACTTTACTGCCAATGAATATTTTTCAATCAATTCTCGCCGGGGATTTTTCAGGTTAATGCTGACCGAAGGGTTTGGAAATGCCGAATATCAGGCTGATTTGATCAAATATCTCATCAGTAAGGCAGCGACCGATAAACCTGTTGGCCTCCCTGTTGCACCAACGATCGCCTCCTTGACGCTTGAATATAGCGCCAGTACCACTCTGCCTCTCAATTCCGGCTCACAGGCAGCTTATCAGAACAGGTCAGGGCGTTTTTTTCATCTTGCTCCATTCGGGCAAGCCGAGCAACATCCGTTTTTACGGTCATCGAAAACAACCACACTGTTGCCTCAATTCAGTTTTCTGCGTGATAATACCATCGTGCAAAGCGAGGCTGAATTTTATATTGGCCTCAACGGATTACAGGTTCCGCAAAATCTCTCACTTTTGTTTCAGGTTGAAGATGGAACGGCAAATCCTCTCGCCTTGAAGCCAACGCATCATATTGATTGGAGTTATCTCAGCAATAACGAATGGATCGGATTTGAGAAAAACGAAGTGCAGGATGGCACCGATGCACTTTTGAATTCCGGCATCATGACCATGGCGGTTCCTCGTGAGGCAACGTCGAGTAACACCATTTTGCCGTCAGGGCTTTTCTGGATTCGTGCTGCCGTCTCCGAAAAAAGTGATGCGGTCTGCAAGTTGCAGTTACTTGAAGCGCAGGCACTGAAAGCAAGTTTTGTCGATCACGGGAATTCCCCGACCTTTACAGCAGTCCCGCTGCCCGAAGGAACAATCAGCAAGCTTGCTCAACCTGATGCGGAAGTCAAAGCGGTCAGTCAACCATTTGCTTCGTTTGGAGGGCGTGGGATTGAGCAAACTGAAGCGTTCAATACGCGAATCAGCGAACGCCTGCGCCACAAGGATCGCGCTATTACGCTGTGGGATTACGAACGTTTGATCCTTGAGGCTTTTCCGCAGATTTATAAGGTAAAGTGCCTTAACCATACCTGCTATGAGCCAAGCGAAAGCGGCGCAGGCATATACAGGGAATTGGCGCCGGGTCATGTCACCATTATCACCATTCCAAACTTGCAGTTCCATAATCTGCGAGATCCGCTCAGGCCTTATACCAGTCTGGGTTTGTTGAATGAGATTGATTCTTTTGTTAAAAAAAGGCTCGGTTGTTTTGCCGTGCCGCACGTCAAGAATCCTCAGTTTGAAGAGGTGCGTGTCAGTTTCAAACTGCGTCTGTATGACGGTTTCGATGAAACCTTTTACGTGAACCGGCTGCAGCAGGCAATCACCCGCTTTCTGTCGCCATGGGCATTTGCCGGAGGCGGAGGACTCTCATTTGGTGGAAAAATCTACAAATCAGTGCTGATCAATTTTATTGAAGAGCAGCCATACGTTGATTATGTAACTGATGTTCAGTTGTTTCAGGATATCAATGGGGAACCCCCGAGTGCGGATCACCTGAGTGAGGTGGAAGGTTCCAGGGCTGTCTCTGTTCTGGTTTCAGCTCCGGCGATAAAACACGAAATTACGCTCATTACCTCTACGCCGGAAAATGCATCCGGTAAAATTTGTCAGTGTGAAGCATGAGCCAGAGTCAAAAAAAAATAGCGAAACATCCCGTCCTTAAGCCAGCGGAAGATTTCTTCAAGTTGCGCAGGGATGGTATCGGCTTCATCGAACAGATGGCAAGCTTGCTGTGGACAGATTATAATACCCATGATCCCGGCATTACGACGCTGGAAGCGCTCTGTTATGCAATGAGCGACCTTGCCTATCGTATCGGCTGGGATATCAAAGATATTCTTTCGCCGGAAACACTCTCTCCGGATTCTTCCCGGCCTTACCCGAACCAGCCGTTTTTTACGGCAAGGGAGATTCTGACGATCAACCCGGTGACCACCGACGATTTTCGCCGGGTACTTATCGACCTTCCAAAAATCCGCAATGCCTGGGTTTTCTGCAAGGAATGTTCTTGCCAGTCAAGCTATTACGCCTGGTGTGACAAGGGTCAACTGCAGCTTTCTTACCTGAATCCCGGCGATTTGCCCCAGTCTCCGGTCAAAAAGGTTGCGCCACGGGGGCTCTATGATGTACGAGTAGAGCTCGAAGCTGACCCCGGACAGGGTGACCTGAATGATCGCAAGATCGAGTATACCTCTAATTTTCATGATGCCGACGGAGCGCACTCGACCATTATGGAATTGCGCTTTCCTGAGCTCAATCTTGCCGACAGCCACTTGTGGAGGCTTTTTCTTGACAGTGACGAGGCATTTGCCAAGAGTGCTGACAACGACTTGTTTACGGTGACGCTCACCAGACTTGGCGCAACGAAAACCTATGATCTGCTCAGCGACCCGTCGCTCGATGAAGAGGGACGCAACAACTATCTTCGCAATCACTGGCGGACACTGTTTTATATCGATTTTACCATCACGTTTACTGACAACTCTCAAAAGAGCGAGACCATACGCATAAATAATGCGGCCCTGCGTGTTTTCAGCGATCTTGCTGCAAAAAATGCGATGACTCTCGAAGCGTTGAAAGCGATTTTGGAGGACAAGCGTTCTGGAGGCTTTATGCAGCGTTTCCGCAGAAAGGCCATTGCTGCGAGGGAGGCTGTCTTGAGCGCAAAAACCGAATTGCTGCTGCATCGTAATCTGGATGAGGACTATTGTTCCGTAACGGTTGTAGGGATAGAGGAGGTCGCCGTCTGTGCTGATGTGGAGGTGACGGCAGACGCCGATATCGAATGGGTACAGGCGAAAATCTGGTTTGAAATAGAACAGTATTTCAATCCTCCGATCCGCTTCTTTACCTCCCGGGAATTACAGGATGCCGGAGAGGCAGTCGAAGAGATATTCAATGGCCCCGAACTCAACTGTGGTTTTATTCGGGCTGATGATCTTGAGAAAGCCTCACTCAAGACGGAGCTGCGCGTTTCGGATATTATCAACCGCCTGATGGAGATTGATGGGGTAATAGCGGTCAATCAGGTGCTGCTGACCAAATATGATGCTGAAGGAAATGCGGTCAAGGGTTATGCCGATTTCGATCCGAACAAAACCAGCGCTTCATGGCTGTTGCGCGTCAGCGAACAGAATCAGCCGCGTCTGTACAGGAATGCTTCGCGTTTTCTGTTTTATAAAAACGGCCTGCCATTTCTGCCGAGGATGGATGAGGTGTCAGATACCCTGAATCAGTTGCATGGTGAGGCTGAACGTCCGAAGCTGAACAATGTCGATATGGAGTTGAGCATTCCGACAGGAACGTTCAGAGACTGCAAGGAGTATTATCCCGTTCAATACAGCCTTCCTCTGGTTTATGGTACCGGCCCCGAAGGAGTTCCCTCTCAAGCGACCGAACTCCGTCAGGCTCAGGCGAAACAAATGAAAGCCTATCTGATGGTGTTTGAACAGATGCTCGGTAATACCCTGGCGCAACTGGCCCATACCGCAGATCTCTTTTCGCTCGACCCTGACATCAGGCAGACCTATTTCGTCAAGGTGTTCAGCGAGGAGCTGATTAAAGGATTTGATGTGATCAAAACCGGCACCTATGGAAGTGAAGCTCTCGAACAAATGACAGAAACCCGCTCCGAATTTTTTCAGCGCAGGAACCGGTTTCTTGATCATCTGCTTGCACGTTTCGGTGAGCTTTTCAGTGAGTATGCCCTGTTGCTGAACAATGTCTATGGCAAGCAGGTGGCTCTTGAGCGTTTAATCGACGACAAGATTGCCTTCCTTAAAGCTTATCCGATGATCAGTCATAATCGGGCTAAAGCTTATGATTACTCGCATAGCTCATCGTTGCAGGAGAACCAGCCATGCATCAAAAAGCGCATCAGTCTCTTGCTGGGTTATCCGGATCTGACTGTATTCTTCACCGGTACTCATCCGGCTTATGGGCCGGGGTATACCGTCCCGTTTGAGCTGAAGGACAGAAACAACAAAATATGGCTGAAAGGAAAAATAACCCTTCCTGCCTTTTCGTCGGCTGAGGCAGAAACAAAAACACTCCAAGAACTGCTTGGCCGGATGCATCAATCGCAATACTACGACATCATTCATAAACAAAAAACGGGCCTTTTCCAGCTTGTCTTTAACGATAACTCAAGCAAAGTGCATGCTTTGCATCCTTCATTGTTCAGTACACAAGCGGCAGCGGAAGAGCTGCAGAAAGAGTTACAGGCATGGAGTGCAAATGAACGGCTGATTGTTGTTGAGCATCTTTTGCTGCGTCCGAAGTTTCCCGGAGATGCGCTCTATAAACCCTGCGACGAAGGAAGTGGCCTGACCTGTTGTGATGAAGACCCCTATTCATTCAGGCTTACCTTTGTCATGCCCGGCTGGACGACACTCTATACCGACAATCTGGAAATGCGCGGGTTTGCTGAACGTACCATCCGGGAGGAAACTCCGTCGCACCTGCTTGGTAAAACCTGTTGGGTAGGCAATGACGACAGCCAGTTCGACCGTTTTGAAGAGGCCTGGTATGAGTGGCTCATGGTTAATTCCGGATTTGACTGGACCGAAGAGCGTCTGCATGAAAGGGTGAAATTTAGTCTCAAATCCTCTCTGGACACAACGGTGTCTGAAAATAGTATATGTCAGTGTGCAACTGACATTCTGGCTGCATACGGTATGGAATTTTTCCGATGGATGGAAAAAAAGATCATGGCAGGGGTTGGGCTTGACAAGTTAGATGAATCAAATACATTCATACCTCCCACCGTCAGTATACCCAAGGAGTTGATCGGGAATGAGGAGAAAAACAAGAGCACGGCCCAACTCATTCAACATTTTCTTGATGACCGCTACAGTAACTACAAGGCGGTCTCTTATCAGCTTTGGAATGTTGTGAATTTGCTCAGTAAACTGAGAAATATCTATCCAGTTGCAACCCTGCATGATTGTGATGCTGGCAGTGACATTAACCCGGTACGACTTGACAACACTGCCCTTGGCGGCTCTACGTTGAGTTCATCATCCGAAATTACCTGATAACGGCCAAATAACTGTACCATGGAATCGACACAAAATAAGTATCCGGTCTTTGAAGCCAATCAGGTGCTTACCCGTGGCCACCTGAATAATCTTGTCAACTATCTCGATGAACAGGATCGTATTACGCGTACCAACCTGATTGGTATTGGTATTACTTGCGGTCTCGATATAACGTTTGATGAGAAGAAGATGACGATCCTGGTGTCGAAAGGCGCTGGCGTTACTTCAAAAGGTTACCTTGTCGTTGTGCCCGAAGAGGGTTTGACACTGGTATCGTATCGTGCAGATTATAAGATTCCTGATCCTGGAGAGTATCAGGAGTTCATAGATCCTTCTCATAAAAATCAGTACCCTTTGTGGGAATTATTCCCTGCAGGGGAGCCGAATACTGAGCTTTTGGAGAAACTCGATCTGACCGGCAAGGTGGTTCTCCTGTTGTTTGAGTTGAAAAAAGAATCGCTTCGCAACTGCAGTCCCAATAATTGCGACGATAAGGGCTCTGAAGTAACGACGCTTGTTAAACCATTGTTGATCGAAAAAGCTAATCTCGACAAGATTATTAAGGTTGTGAACTCGCTCAGCGACAACTTGACCTCAGGCGATCCTGAAACAACACTTCTTCAGCGGTTGGATCTGCCTGATATTCGTCTGCCACGTTTTGACGTTTCGAACACCGCTCCTGTTACATCCAATGACATTTTTGAGGGCTTCCTCAAGGTGTTCCATGTTAATCTGGTGAGAAATACAGCAAAAGCCTTAAGTGCAGCATACGAAGCATTCCTACCGCTTTTGAAGGAGATTTATCAGGATGATCCCTTTAAAGAAACATTCATGAAGAAGTTTGGCTTTCTCGAAAGGAGCCCGACAACAAACGAGCAGGTTTATTTTTTACAATATTACTATGATTTTTTTGATGATCTGCTGCAAGCATACGATGAGTTTCGTTGGAAGGGAGTCGGGTTGGTTTGCGCGTGCTGCCCACCAGAAGGAGTGTTTCCGCATCATTTAATGCTGGGGTCGTTGTCTCCGATAAAGCCGAAGGAGAACATTTACCGTCAGAATTTCATTGCTTCTCCTGCTATCAGTGCGTGCGCCGAACGATCCAGGGAGGTCGTGCAACTCTTCATGCGCCTCGTTGAGATGATTCGGCGTTTTACCGACACGCCGGAAGAAAGAGGCACCCGCATTACCCCCACCTTTGGTGATGGAGCCTTATCCGATAAGGCTATTCCCTATTATTATCAACAAGACGGAAAACCACCTTTATATCAGCTCTGGAGCTACGAAAAGACGATGCGAGATCGAGCCCACCTGAATTTAAGCTATCGCTATAGTGAGTACGAAAATCAACCCTTACCGGATTTCGTCAGTAACCCGTTGAGTTACGATCTGGAACCTCACAATTTCCTGCGAATAGAAGGACATTTGGGAAAAGGGTATCAAGAGGTCATGACAACACTTCTTTCAAAGATTTCCGCAAATCGGTTGCCAATTGATGTGCTCGCCTTGCGAAGTGGAAATTCAGAGACTCTTTATTCGTCAAAAGCTGACCAATCTTCTCTTCATACATTTTTGAAATCCCACCCGGGTATTCAGCATAAAGCGGGTGTACCGTTTGGGGGGACATTTCTTCTGGTTTATAGTGATACCTCGTCATCTTATCCCAATGGCCTCACGGTTCAAGCTGAGACAGTTATCGCAGATTTTTATCTGCCTTACCAAATAGCTGTGCGGGATATTGTTTCGAGTATTCATGTAAAAGAGTGTGAATACAAATGGATTGACTCAATAAAGCATCTGAATTATATTTCATTACGCGATTATCGACCAGAAAAAACAACGAAGGCACCTGCCGCACATGAACATGAATCCGTTCGTCTGAAAGACAATTATATCATCAGGATATACAAGTATGACATTCAAAACCACTCTCTCTTATCAGGAAATAATCCTGTCGATGTTGTTATCCCGATACATGGGGCATTGAGTATTAAAACCCATAAGCTTGCAGCCGTTGCCAGAAAGCTGAATGCACAATTTCCCCTTGGAGTTGTTTTTGATCATGTTGCTGGTACTGATAAACTTGTTGTCCGCTCAATTGATGGCCAGAAATACCGAATTGAATTAGGCGGAATACAGGGGAACCAGATTCGTTATGCCTATGAAAATGGTGTGATCTATCGTTGGCAGAATAACCTGTGGGAAGTGATCGATGGTCTATCGGAGCGAGGGTTGCTGTGCCGGACTGCTGGCAGCAGGTATAATGAAAAAGAGTATCAGTGGTTACATCAAAACTTTTTACCTGTCCTGCTTGACCCGGTTCCAGCTCCTGCGGTAAAAGATGTTATTGCATGGGAAAAGATGACACTGAATCGGGCAAAAGAAAACTCTGCCGCAGATAAACTTCCAATTTACAAATCTGTTCTTGTTGATATAGTATCCGCTATCCGAAGAATCGACCAGAACGCAAAAGTCATTTTGATCGGCAGTTGGGCCAATGGGAGCTGGGTTTCGAGGAGTTATCGTGAAAATATAAGAAGTTTCAGGGAGGACAAAAGTACCCTCAGAAAATTCCTTGATCTTCGGCAAAAAGTTGCCGGTAAAACTGGCTATAGCAATATTCATCTGCTTGTTGAAAGCGAAGAGCAGATCACTTCTGATATGATTAACGTAACAACAGGTTACTCGATAACCATTATCAGAGGGAGAAAAGATGCACAGAAAGGATTGCTTCTGGAATAGAGGAAATAACATAAAACGGAAAAATCCACCAGCAAGCTACGTCTTGGATTCATGTTTACTTTCTACGTCTTTTTGCAGTTTTATGACCGAACACAATATGAGCTCGAACATTATTCCAACATCATTACGCAACACGTCAACACTACCCCATTACTTCGCTTACTGGTGGACTGTGCAGGGTTGTCGTCTTGGTCGTTCAACCTTGCTCGGTCTTATAACCTTGACCAACAATTCCCCGCATCAGGACGTTACATAGCAGTGTACCGTCTCACTCAGTGGAAGTATTATACAATACCACTGTAAGTTTTACAAATTTTTTTTATATGGATTCCCAATATCACAAGATTCGACGGCAATTTCTCAATCTTGAATTTAATGGAACCGAAGCAGAAGGCTTGGCTTTGCAGCATCGTTTGCCCAATATATGTGATCAATTTATTCTGCCAGCTCTTGAAAAAGTATTCAACAGATTGGTGCCACCTGATACATTTCTGACTATCGACAGGCTGGAGATTGATGCCGGAATAGTGATTATAAAGAGGCTGGAGTCAGAGCTGTCCGAAAAAATCACTCAGGCCCTGACAAAATCGCTGCAAGAATTATCCGGATCAGCCTCTTCACCTGGCTCTGGCGATACTTCGTGCAAAACCAAAGGTGAGGGTATTGGTGAAGCGTTCATCTTTTTTTTGAAAACCGGTACTCTCCCTTGGTCGTTTCACCTCTCTCCCGACTCCAGTTTTGAAGAGATGGTTCAACAATTTTTGAAAGAACCGGAGATTTTTGGATCTACTCATGAATTCATCAGGCGCGAGGTTGCTGATGCGTTAACGTCTGCTACGGCACGAAAGCGACTGGTTCGTCAGTTTTCTCCTGTTTTCATGGAAACCTTACTCGCACTGCTGTCATCTGAGCGGAGCAAGGTCGTGGGAAATCTTTTACAACTGCTTCGCAGCTCTGATCTGCTGCCGACGCATGAGGTGAAACAGCGTGAACGACTTCTGTGGGAACATGCCTTTGCATCTCTTGCCTCAGGGATACCCTTCACGGAGGAGATGATTGTTATGCAAACTCAAGCCTCTTATTCCGAAGCGATTGACATTGGTGAAGCGTTTATCTTTTTTCTGAAAAATGGCACTCTCCCTTGGCCATTTCACTCCTCTTCCGATTCAAGTTTTAAAGAGATGGTTCAACATTTTTTGAGAGAACCGGGGAGGTTTGGAAGTACTCCTGGACGCATCAGACGAGAGGTTGTTGATGTGTTAACCTCTGCTACGGCACGAAAGCGGCTGGTTCATCAGTTTACTCCTGTTTTTCTGGAAACCTTGTTGGAGCTGATTGCACCAGAAGATAAAAAAGTGTTGGAGAGCTTCTTGCAACTGTTTCGCACTCCCGAGGCATCAGTC
>CAJAAV010000219.1 GCA_903937835.1 uncultured Chlorobiaceae bacterium
CCCACTTTTACCGGAAATCAGGGAACTGATCGAACAACGTAACTTCAGCGCGCTGCAGAGAATTTTCAACGACTGGCTGCCGGTTGACCTTGCAGAACTCATCTCCGATCTTCCAGAAAGCGAGCAAGGCATCCTTTTCCGCCTGCTTCAGAAAGATATTGCGACAGAAACCTTTGAATATCTTGATTTTGACTCTCAGCAGAACCTGCTGACCGCGCTTACCAAAAAGGATGTCACCCGTCTTCTCAACAGCATGTCGGCCGATGACCGTACCGCGTTGCTTGAAGAGCTGCCGGGCACCGTGGCACATGAACTTTTGAAACTGCTCTCCTTCAAAGAGTTCAAGATTGCCAAAACCCTCCTTGCCTACCCTGAAGGAAGTGTTGGACGACTCATGTCTCCCGACTACCTCAGCGTGAAAAAAGATTGGGATATCAATCAGGTGCTCGACTACATCCGCACCTACGGCCATGAAAGCGAAACCCTGAACGTCATCTACGTCGTCGACGACATCGGAAAACTCAAGGGTGAACTGCTGGCAAGAGCGCTCCTGCTCTCCGCACCTGAAAAAAAGGTGAGTGAGATTATCGACGAAGAGAAGATGATCACCCTGACCGCAGCACAAGATCAGGCAGATGCACTCGAGGCCTTCAAGCGTTACGACACGGTTGCGCTTCCGGTGGTCGATTCCAACGGCTACCTGATCGGCGTTGTGACGGTTGATGACATGCTCGACGTGGCTGAAGAGGAGGAGACGGAAGACATCCAGAAATTCGGCGGTATCGAAGCGCTTGAAGAGCCCTACATCGATCTGCCGATACCCCAGCTTATCAAAAAACGGGCTGGCTGGCTGGTTATTCTTTTTGTAGGAGAGATGTTGACCGCCTCGGCGATGGCATATTTCCAGGATGAGATGGCAAAGGCGATTGTTCTGGCAACCTTTATACCACTCATCATGTCGAGCGGAGGAAACTCCGGTTCACAGGCCGCCTCGCTGATCATCCGTTCACTCTCACTTGGAGAGATAACGATTGGCGACTGGTGGAAAGTAATGCGCCGTGAACTGGCATCAGGGCTGGCGCTCGGCTGTATTCTCGGTACTATCGGTGTCCTGAGGGTACTCCTCTGGGCCATGGCCCTCGGGCATCTGAACACCCAATGGTTTTTCATCTCCTTCACGATAGGACTCTCTCTGCTGGGAATTGTGCTTTTCGGCACCCTGACCGGCTCTATGCTTCCCTTGCTTCTGAAGCGGCTTGGTCTCGACCCGGCGGTCTCTTCAGCCCCTTTTGTGGCAACACTTGTTGACGTCACGGGAATTGTGATCTACTTCAGCGTGGCATCGCTCCTGTTAGGAGGCATTCTTCTCTGACCATTATGGTGTTTTTGACTGAGAAATATCTTTTTTATCAGATTATTCACTATTTCATACAATGAGTATCGGTGATAATAAGCCAAATAAGTACTAATGATGGCCGCGCCAGACAAGCAGTCAGCCCTTCAGGAAAAAGCGCATGCTGGAGCACAGGGGGCGGGATCGTCCTTAGAGGAGAGTGCCAGATTTTTTCAAGACGATAACCGCGCTTTCTCCTCCTTGCGTATGATGTGTATGGTCTCCCTCCTCAGCGCCATTGTGTTTGGACTGCTGACTCTCTATCTTTCTCTCCAAGGAGTAAATGATGGCGGGAATGGTATATACTTCACCCTTGTATCCCTTGTTGGCGCATTTGCACCCAAGACAATTCTCAAAGCTGAACTAAAGAAGAATATATGACAGAACCAGAACAAAAAAAAAAGAAGCCCGGCTTTCTGGAAGAAAATAACGGCGCTCGCTCTTCCATGCGCCTTATGAGCATGATCTCGCTTGGTGCATCTATCATGTTCGGGGTGCTAACTCTTGGATCCAGTCTCCATGGTACACTTTTGGGTACGCAAAAAAATGCAGACCCGAGTGCCGAATCGGATACGGCAAAAACTGGAGGCAATACCAATGGACTCATCCTCACGGCGATGTTTCTTGTTGGCGCATTTGCCCCTAAGGCCGTTCAAAAATTTGCCGAGAACAAAATAGGCCCGATAAACTCGGTAAGCAAAAAATCAGACCCGCAATAGGGTTATAACGACGCATAAAAAGCGCACGAATTGATGCCCGGGCTGTTAGAGAACTACAGCCAGTGGCAGCAGGTCAATAACCCTTCATTTTATGGACCTGCTCAACAGCGCCAATTACCGCAGGCTGCGTTGTTTTCCAAATCAAGGCTCATCAGTTGCCTGATTCCTTGCTGAACGAAGAGAAAACAACACGCTGAGCTGCGCTGATAAAGTCGGCCATTGCTCCGGGAATATCTCCTTCAGTGAACTTTGCCGCCGCTCTCGCAGAGTAAGCAGTAGCTGATTTTGGAGCCAGCTCGATGGCTTTCGTAAGGTCGGTAATAGCCCCCTTGTTATCACCTGTGGCATATTTTACAGCCGCTCGGCCAGCATAGGTCTTCGCTGAAGTTGAATCAAGTTTTATTGCTTTTGTAAATTCAGCAATGGATCCCTGAACAGCGCCAATTTTAGCGCCCGTACTCAATAACCTGTTCGTTGAGTCATCTGCTGCGTTATCACAAGCAGAAAGAGTGATACACAGAAGAGCGATAAGCAAAAAAGAGTATGTGCGTAATGCGTTTTTCACCGATGACCTCTATTTTTTTGAAGTTAATGAAGCGTTGTGCTTGTGATTATTCGAAACATTTTCAACCGTCAACTCTACTCTTCGCCTGCATTCTGTCTTGCGAACAGCGCAATCCTCTTTTTGACATATTTCACACGAAAAGTCAAGGCAGCCATCCGTATGAACAGATAACTCAATCGTCTCACCAAAATTTTCGCTGACCAGTCGGCTGAGTTTATCGATTTCCCGATGAGCTTCGTGAACATTGAGATACCAGGGAACCGTCAGATGGCAATCAAGATGCAGCGTACTCCCGTACTTGATAATGCGCATATTGTGCAGGTCAATCCACTCCGGAGGACGATAAGCCTCCAATAAATCGACCATTTTTTTCAGTAACTCTTCGTCTGCCTCATCCATAATTCCCCTGAGAGAGTCACGAATAATCTTGTAGCCGGTAAAAACTATAAGCAGGGCAAACAACAGGGCAACAACGCTGTCAAGCCAGACCTGCCTGGTAAAAAACAAAAGAATCAGTCCGAGAATAACGCCAATTGTAGAGTAGGTGTCTGACTGAAGATGTTTTCCGCTGGCAACAAGGGCAAGAGAGTTGTTCTGCCGCCCTTTTTTTACAGCAATCGCACCGACCAAATAATTGATTACAGCGGTTACCGTTATCAGGAGAATCCCATAATCAAGCTGACCAATCGGCTCTGGAGTACCAAGAAGATTTTTGATCGCTTCATGGATAATAAGCAAGCCAGCGCAGGCAATCAACGTTCCCTCAATGGCTGCGGAAATAAACTCTACCTTCCCATGCCCGTAAGGGTGATGGCTATCTTTTGGCTTTGCAGAGATAGCGAGGCTGTACAAGCCAATAAAGGCGCTGGTGACATTGACGGTACTCTCCAGGGCATCGGTCAGGATTGCGACAGAATGGGTGATGGACCATGCAGCCAATTTGATGACAAAAAGCAAAACACCGGTAACCGCAACAATTTTCTGAAAATCATAGTTTTGTTTTGCTTTTGTCATTATGGTGCCACACTATGTATGAAAAAAGAAGCTTGAATCGTTAATCAAACAGTTCACCAAGAAATCCAAACGCCCCTCCTTTTCTCTTTCTCCTTCCGGTTTTAGGATCAATGTAATAATCGTGATCATCATCATCATGGCGCCCATGATGTGACTCCTCCTGGTGAGATTCTCGACCATATTCACCGGTACGCGACTGGGGAACAGATCGTTCAATAATCTTATCCAGCTCACCCCGGTCAAGCCAAACCCCCCGGCATGATGGGCAATAGTCAATTTCAACACCCTGACGTTCAGAAAGAAGCAAATCGGCATTACAAGCAGGACATTTCATGATACTTTCCTCGATTGGTTAAGACAATATTTCACTCTCTATCTCTCTTTTGTAAGTAAAATATATCGGACATAACCTTAAAGAAGTCTAAAGTAAAGCTTAGAAAACGATTAAAACGGATCCCTCCATATTCAGATTCCGTGTTTCTGCATCAGGAAATACCACCGCAGGGCAACAAACTTCAGCGCAGTCGGTGGCAAATTCAACCATGAAAAATTAAAATCGCATCACGAGAGGATAACTCTTTCAATCCATTTCGGCATTTCCAGTGAAGCATGGATGTCAAATCAACGTACCAGGAACAAAGCCGAGCAGACGATCAAGGTCATATCGGCTCTTGGGCGACTTGAAATAGCCGTTGTGCGCGTAAATCAGCCCTTTGGCTGTATAGACAGATTTTTCATCCTCATACGCCTGGCAAAGCGCACCATACACCCTGAAATAATTCGCAGAAAAATCATCCCCACCCAATTTGTAGAGCCCATAACAGAACAGTTCATCAGCATAGATCACAAAGTCCGCATGACTCTCGACTTCATGACGCTGTTCCACAACAAAACGGTAAATTTTATACACATGAAGCAGTTGCTGATAGACCGGGGAATCGGCATCTCCCGAGAAAAAGCGATGCAACGGGTGGCTGCTGGTAGAGGTGGCCTCAAAAATTTCTTCGAGTACCCTGGCCTTTGAATTCTTGTCAAGCTCCGGCTTTTCATAATAGGTGGCACACCAGAACTTCAGCAAATGATCGGCATGAATTGACTCATTGAGTGCCCGACTGAGACTGTTCTCAAAAGTCTCACCCCGCTTTGTCAGATAACCTATCCCCCGCGACTCAAACAAGGCCTTCACATACTTGTTGAAATTCTTGTTGCTCATCTTGTCCCTAAAATTGATCGGCGACTGGGTATTGGTTGCATCAGTAATTTTGTCAACAAGTTCTTGATCCGAAGTTTCATACAAACGCACCAGCACATAAACGCCCTCCAAATCCTCGGGGTTACTGAGGTAAGCATCATAAATGACATGAGTCGTCTGCAAGCCATTGACAATCACAGGATTTTTGGTTTCAACCGGATAAACTCCTGCCTGCATTTCACGAGGAATCTTGACCTGCTCGGCAATCACCGTAATACCATTATTCAAAAAAGAAAAATACTCAGCATAGTCGCTTCGGATGGTTTCACGAATTTTTGTATTCGTTCGGCTCGAGCCCAAATACCCACGAATATTATCACTGAAGACAGAATCAATACGACTGTTGATCTCCTTCTCCTTGTCCAACAAACGACAAAGATCAAGCGCTGACAATCGAAAATTGATGGCCTTGACATTCTGTATCTGAAAAGAAATCAGCGCCTGTGGGTCACTTTTCAGGGAGATATTTGAGCGCTGCGCCATAAAACTGAAGGTGACAGGCTTGCGCTTTCTGTGTTCTGCAACCAGGTTTTCTATCTGAAGGTAGAGGTCGTTACGATCATAAATCGTCAACCTCTCATTGGCCTCCAGATGTCGCAAGGCAATCTCCCGATTCAGGGGCGTTATTTCGCCGCCAAAAACAAAGTGCAACCGCGTATCAATAGCCCGTCCCGAAAGAGCCAGTGAGTGATACATCTCAAAAGCTCTGGTCACTTTGCTGTTCAACGGAAGCTGGGTGATATTGCCAAACACAAAGAGATTCCTGTAATCGTTGACAAACTTTGCCAGAATATTATCGCCCAGATGAGCCCCGGACTTCACCTGAAACAGATGCATGACCGCCTCTTCCTCGTCTATATAAATACCGTCCATCCCTCCGTCGTGCGAACCACTGCCATGTTCAAGGGTTGAAACATTGTCGATAACCTCATCAAAGGTCATATCAAGCACCGCAGCAACCGCAAGGATTTCGAAGGCAAAATCCGTTGGCAGAGCAAACCTGCTGGCTATGCGGCCAACAAAGCCGTCAAGAAAAAGATCCCGGTTCATGTACTTGTCTCTTTGTTTTTTTGAAAGAACCTTATCGGCTCACCACCTGACAGACCATCTACAACAGATATTCCGTTATCTCTTGAACAAGCCAATATAAACAGTACTCCCTTCGGATCGGCATATGAGAGGTCAGCTCCGTCAGAGTTGTCACAGGAATCAGAAACGGGTTCATTTCGCGAATATCGTATTTGCCCAGCTTCATGGTATGGATAATCCGCTCAGGGGCTTTGAGACTGGATAAAAACGGAAGCGAGTGCCCTCATCTGGTTCTATGTCTCACGGCTCGACGACACGCATCACTCAAAAGGGTGATACCATATACGTTGGCTATGAAATGGGCGGTACTGAATTTTTTTGATTACCTTGCTGAAATTGGTGAACCAAGCAAAAAAATGGATAAAGAAGAGCTTGGGGAGTAACAGACAGCCGTATAACTGATTATGATATCAGAAAAAAAGCAGCATATCTCCGGCGAAATAATACCTGAGCACCAAAACAGGCTTGAAGGTAATTTCACCATTGCACCTGCGTTCGTATGTCTTCTCATGCTTGTCGGAGGACTCCTCGCTTATGGAAAGTAACGTACAACAGAGGTCTGGCGTGCTTTTTGACCTTTATGGAACACTCGCCGACGTTGTGGTCGATGAACTCTCCCCTGATTTTTGGGCAAAACTTGCAGCACACACAGAGGCAGGAAAACGTGCTGAAAGCGCTCAACGTCTCAGGATAATTTACGATGCGCTGATGGCGGAAGAGTGCGCAATGGGCACAAAGCATGGATTTTTAATGGACACACTCTTTCACAAACTCCTTACCTGTTTTCAAGTTCCGGAAAGCGTTGAAACGCCAGAATCTTTTGCCAGGAAGTTCAGGAAATATTCAATAGTATCTCTCGTTCTGAAACCATACACCTTACAGCTTCTCACCATTCTGCGGAAAAACAACATTGCTGTCGGCTTGCTCTCAAA
>CAJAAV010000220.1 GCA_903937835.1 uncultured Chlorobiaceae bacterium
CCTTCTTGCAGGAGAGGGGGTAGAATCTTTTCTTGAAGAGGATCACCGGCTGCTTGCCTATCTGCCGGAAGTTGAATGGACGGCAGAAAAAGAGCAGGCTATCCGTACCATACTGCAAGAGAGGCTGGGGAGTGTTCCCGACTATCAGGCCATTCTTATTGCCGACAGGAACTGGAATGAGGAGTGGGAGGCAACCCTTGAACCCATCGAGATATCCGACCGACTGCTGATTGTGCAGAAAAACAGGGGCACCCAGGGGAAACCCGGCCAGATCGTCATCGAGATCAACCCGAAAATGTCCTTTGGCACCGGTTATCATGCCACGACGCGCCTGATGCTGCGGCAGATGGAGCAGCTTGACCTGAAAGAGAAGAAAATCATGGATATCGGCACCGGCACCGGCGTGCTTGCCATTGCCGCCCGCAAGCTCGGCAATAATCTGCCCATTCTCGCCTTCGACAACAACTCATGGGCGGCAGAGAATGCGGCTGAGAATATTTTAGAAAATAATGCGCCGGATATCCACATCAAGCTGCTTGATGCTGAAGAGGATCTTGTGGCAAATCTGAAAGAGGGGTACGACCTGATTCTCGCCAACATCAACAAAAACGTTATCGACCGCATTCTTCCGGCAATTCGCAAATACGTCCCGGCCGCCCCGGTGCTCCTCTCGGGCGTCCTCGTTTATGATGAACCATGGCTGAAAAAACTGGGCAAAGAGCTTGGCTATGAGATGGTGAAGACAATTTACGAAGATGAGTGGCTTTCAGCTTATATACGACCCCTATGAAAAAAAGAGTCTCCTCTATTGATATCGGCACCAACACCGCCCTGCTGCTGATAGCCGACCTTGAACCGGAGCGTGGCGCTATTGTGCCGGTGTTCCACAAACAGACCATTCTGCGGCTGGGGAAAAATGTTGATGCAGAGAAAATTATTGACCAGGCGGCCCTCCAGCGGCTCATCGACTGTATGGTTGATTATCGCGGGATAAGCGATGCGCATAACTCCGAAACCATCATTACCGCAGGCACCAGCGCCCTGAGAGATGCCAAAAACCGCACCGAAATTATAGATGCCGTTGAGCGTGCGGCAGGAGTAACCATACAATGTATCTCAGGCAAGGAGGAGGCAGAACTCACCTTTTGCGGTGCAGTAGCAGGAATGAGCGATCTGCCGGAGCTTTTGACCGTTATCGACATCGGTGGAGGCAGTACCGAAATTTCCATGGGCTCGCTTGAAGCTCTAGAAGAGAGTGTCAGTATCGACATTGGTTCGGTTCGGTTGACCGAACGATTCTTTTCAACACTGCCGCCATCGCAAGAGGAGTTTGCTGCGGCAAAAGCGCACATCAATCAGCTTTTCACCTCGAATATTATCCCCTTTTTTGCTGGACGTGAAAGGGTTTACGGCGTGGCTGGCACGCTGACCACCATTGCGCAGGTAAGCCAGGGGCTGAAACACTTCGATGCCTTGAAGGTGCACAACTATCCACTTCACTATCAGGATGTGCATGACTTTCTCGAACAGCTTAAAGTAAGCAGACTTGAGGAGATAATCGAACTCGGCATTCCCGAAGGGCGCGCCGATGTTATCACCATGGGAACCCTGATTCTGCACCAGTTCATGCGCCTGCTTGGTGTCGGAGAGATCCGCGTCAGCATTCAGGGGCTGCGCTTCGGCATGGCACAAAAGGAGCTGCTTCGTCTCCAGGGAAACGTCTGAGCGCGAAAAGGCAGATGGGTTGACTCATTGTACCTTTTGTCGGGAATCTCGTTTTGAACCATAAGACACAAGAGCTTAAAACTGGCTCTACGTTCTATTTTCTTTGCTGTGCCAGACACGAATAATAATAACAACAGTATCGTTTTCGTCCCGCATATAGCGAAGAACAAAAGCCCCAACTCCAAAAGATACGACCAATTCTCTTCTACCAGTGTCATCGTCCATTGGACGCCCAACGTCTGGTATTGATTTCAGCAAACCTGCACCATCCAGAATTGCCCTTGCTGCTCGTGCTGCCGCAAGGGGGCTTTTTTCGTACAAGAACGCATGAAGCCGCTCAACATCAGCTAATGTCTCTGGAAGCCATTTTATTTGGGGCAAGAGGTCACCTTCCCTTGTGCCAGATTTTCAATCCATGCCGCAGCTTTTTCATGGGATATCGCAACGCCGGTTAATTGATAACGTTCCCAACGTTCCATATCCTCACGTTTTTCCCGCTCGTAATTTTCTTCGCGATCCAGGAATGTTTCGATCGCTCTGCACATAAGCCAGTGCGGCGATCTGTCGCGAATACGCGCCAAAGCAGCAAGCCGTTGCTGGGTGGTGTCGTCTAACTTGACGCCTTTTGTCTGTGACATGACCAAATCTCCTTTTGATACAAGGTAGTACTTATTGCAACCTTTAGCAACCTTGTTAAGCTGAGCCGATTACATCCCGCCAAATCAGGCAGCTTTCCCCAATGAGAGTTTTTTCTCCTGAAACCAGGTTATGGCCGCCATGAGACGAATCTCTTGTGCCAAGTCCTGAATCCCAATCTTGAGTGAGGCCAGCAAGTCCCGGGATACTTCAAACGTCATTGTTTTGGATATATAGAACCAAGCTCTATATAGAAAAATAGTTCCGTCACAGATATTTTTCACAGACAACGGAAGTTAGCTCAACTGTCATGAAAGGAAATGAACCAATTCACTCTCTTGCCTGGTTTCGGAAAGATCCGTTTCAGCATTCAGGGACTGCGCTTCGGCATGGCACAAAAGGAGCTGCTTCGACTCCAGGGAAACGTCTGAAGATGGGTTGACTCATTGGACTTTTTTTCAGCCGCCAGGGAACGCAACAAGTCTCCTCATAAATATAAATTCTTTTGAATGTTCCACTGTTTTATGCAATATTAAAGCAAAACTTTACTATTGCATATCATGATTGCGCGTCAGCTCATATCTACCCTGCAGAGTCGGGCCTCACAATATCCTGTTGTAACGCTTACCGGACCAAGGCAATCAGGAAAAACTACTCTTTGCAGAACAGCTTTTCCTGAAAAACCTTACAGCAATCTGGAACGGCCCGATATCCGTATTTTTGCGCAGCAGGATCCGGCAGGATATTTGGCCCAGTTTCCAACGGGCGCCGTTCTTGATGAAGTACAGCGTGTGCCTGAGTTGCTTTCATGGATTCAGGTTCGTGTTGATGAACAAAAAACGGCTGGTGAATTTATTCTGACGGGAAGCCATCAATTTGAACTGAACCGTCATATCAGTCAGTCGCTTGCCGGAAGAACTGCATTGCTGAAGTTATTGCCCTTATCTGTTGCAGAACTGTGCGATGCAGGGCAACCCACTGGCATTGATCATCTCTTGCACGCCGGTGGTTATCCGCGTATTTATGCAGATCACCTTGATCCGGCAGTCATGCTCGGAGATTACTTTGCCACATACGTTGAACGCGATTTACGGGAGTTGCTACAATTACGCTTTATACGCGAATTTGAAAACTTTGTCCGTCTGGCGGCGGGAAGAGTGGGACAACTGCTCAACCTGCACTCTCTTGCTGCTGATGCTGGCGTGTCGAGCGTGACTGCGAAAAGCTGGCTTACCCTGCTTGAGGCATCTTATGTTGTATTTTTACTTCCCCCATGGTTTGCCAATATCGGTAAAAGATTGACAAAATCGCCTAAACTCTATTTTTACGATGTAGGTTTGGCCTCATGGCTGATTGGAATAACGCAGGAATCACACCTTCAAGCTCATCCCTTGCGAGGATCGCTGTTTGAAAATCTGGTGGTTCTTGAAATGCTCAAGGCTCGCATCAATGCTGGCTTGCAGACAAACCTCCATTTTTATCGCGACAGCAGTGGCCTGGAAGTTGATGTTCTGATGGAAGAGGGTAACATGATAAAGCTTTTTGAAATCAAGTCATCGCAGACGATCAGTCAGGAGTGTTTCATACAGCTCAACAAAGTTGCGGCCATTTTTGGCGAACGTGTGGCAAAAAAAGTGGTGTTGTATGGTGGTCACGAACAACAACAACGCAGTAATGCCGAGGTTTTAAGCTATCTTGATGCAGGTGATGCCGCAACCGGCGAAGGTGCCATCAACAGTTTTGGCTAATACGGAATCCCGATCTTGAGTGAGGCTGGCAAGTCCCGGGATACTTCAAACGTCGTTCAAATCTTACGCTTCATCTCCCGGGAAACATCTGAGCGCGTAGATGCAGAGCGGATGGCCCGAAGCATCTTTGGTAAAAAAGAGAAAAGCCCTCTCACTCTCAAGAAGCCGATATTTTTTCCGAAGCTCTTCCGCCGAAAGGGGGAAATCGCGCCGCTGGATGCTTGCCCCTGCAATGGCATGGCGCCCCAAAAAAGCCCTGAAGCTTTTCGGCTTGAAAGGAACGCTCTCAACCACCCGGAAACTCCTGCCGGGGAAGGCCTCAATTTCGCGGTCAGCAGTGAGATAATCAACGCTTTTGTTCACAAACTGGAGGCCGGAATCACGCGCAAGCACCGCCGAAAGCCTCGCCTTGATAATGGCCGGATCAGGCTCATAGAGATACTCCTTCACCGCCTTCCCAACTACTCTCGGCGCATCACTACCCCCTACAACCTCAGTTATCTCCGCCGAATCAGCGTTCAGGCAGACCGCTTTTACCTGCACGGGCCCATCCGAGGGGTATGCGCGCTCAAGCAGCAGCAGAATCTCCTTGCATTCACGATCAACCGACACCACAATAATCGTGTGCAGGGCTGGCAACAGCTTTTTCAGCCCGCTGATTTCGAGAGCCGGAGAGGCCTTGATGCAAACCCTCTGCGCATGACGGAGCAGCAGATTATGGCAGGCCACAACATCCGGACTTGCCGCCTCCAGCGCTATAGAGCGGCGACCCTCTTCACGGCGGGCAGGATCAACGAAGATCCAGTCAAAAGAGTCATCCGGGTTCTCCGCAAGCAGGCTGATGCTGTCGCCGTTTTTTACCTGAACATTGGCAACTCCACTCACCTTCAGGTTATGCTCAACCACGGCGCAAAGCAGCGGATCACGCTCGCAGTAAACAACCTCCTGAAACACCCGTGCAAGAAAAATTGTATCGACACCAAGACCGCCGCTCAAATCGATTGCCCTCTTGCCCGACATAAACGAAGCCTTGTATGCCGCAGTGCGCTCACCGGAGGATTGCTCAAGCGCCAACGGGGTATAGAGCAGGTTGTGTTGTGAAAGGGTGGGCAGTTTTTTTACCGCTTTCTGACGGCAGGCAAGCTGTTCCGCCATTGCGCGTACAGGCAACTCCGTGCGGCCATGAAACTGCATGGCAAAAGCTGCTGGGTCAGCGAAGTGGTGTAACGCGAGCAAGGCTTGTATTTCAAGTTGCAGGAGGTTATGGAGTTCTGCGATAGTCATTCAGCTTTCCCCGTTCCGCATTCCCCTTTCCTCCGCTGGCTCTTCGTATAATTTAATGGTTTGAAGTAAAACCGTACTACGTCATCACGCGATATCCAGATCCAGTTTCCCACAGAAAAACAATATTCTGGTACGGTAGCTCAGGAAGCTATGAAAGCCTCTCGCCGATGCCTTGTAAAGCTGGATTTTGCTGTTTAGCCCCTCTGATGCGGCA
>CAJAAV010000221.1 GCA_903937835.1 uncultured Chlorobiaceae bacterium
AAAGCATGATTTTTCTGGGAAAAACACTACTTCTCCAGAAAAAACACTGCTTTTTTTGAAATAGTGCTCAGGTGGCGATGTTTTTCAGTTAATGTGTGCGCTTTATCCGACTTTCAGGTGAATATCCCCTTGTTTTCTGCATAAAAAAACCACAACCTGCTCATCAAACCACTTGTTTGTTGCTTTTGTTCCGAAGCGCAGATTTACGAGTCAAGGGATATTGATTCCTTGGCAATTATTTGCTATATACTGATAATATATCCATGCTTTCAGGAGAAAATAATGACTATCAGCACTGTATTTACCAATAATCGATCTCAAGCAGTCAGATTGCCTGTTGGTGCCCGCTTGCCGGAAAGCGTTAAAAAAGTATGCATTCGGGTAAAAGGTAATGAGCGGATAATTGCGCCTGTCGGGCAGACTTGGGACAGTTTTTTTCTTGGGCCACAAAAGGTTACGGACGATTTTATGGAAGAGCCTGACGCAGAGGAGCAGCAAGAGCGGGAGGCATTGTAATGCTGCGCTATCTTCTTGATACCAATATTGTTATCTATACCTTGAAGCGTCGTCCAATCGAGGTATTGGACGTTTTTAACAAAAATGCAGAACGAATGGCCATCTCATCCATCACGCTGTCTGAATTATATTATGGCGCGGAAAAGAGCAACAACGTGAGTGCAAACCTCTCGGGGATTGAAGATTTCTGCAGCAGGCTGGAGGTTTTGCCTTATGGAGCAAAAGCTTCACAGCATTATGGTGCCATACGTGCATTTCTTGCAAAAACGGGTCAGCAAATTGGTGTCAATGATGTACATATTGCCGCTCATGCCCGCAGTGAAGGGCTGATTATGGTCACCAACAATGTCAAGGAGTTTATCAGGGTACCTGCTTTACAGATTGAGAATTGGGTGATTTCAGAATAGACTTCAATGAAAATGAAAGAATGGAAGAAGGTTAAGCGATTGAAGTGGACTCCAACCACGAGACAAAAAGCCAATGCAACACAAGGAAGCCACTGCCCGCATCAACATCAACAAGCTGCTCGAAGAGGCTGGTTGGCGATTTTTTGCAGAGGCAAAGTGCCCGGCAAACATCCAGCTTGAGGCGAAGGTAGCCATAACGACGCAGGATCTTGATACCCCTTGGTGAGAACTATGAAAAAGTAACCAAAGGGTTTATCGACTTTCGGCTCCTCAACGACAAAGGCTTTCCCTTCATCGTTCTCGAAGCAAAATCAGAGGCCAAACATCCACTGGTTGGCAAAGAATGGAAGGGTGTGTCAGGATGGCTGGTTCTGCTCCTGTATTTTACCTTGGATAGAGCATGAACAATGGTAAATTAATACGGTAAGGTTAGCACACATGTTCTTCTTGAATTTCAGCAGAAAATCAACAGGATGATTAAATCATTTGATTTAAAAAACTTTGGGCCATTGTCTTCGGTGCAGGGAAAGGGGTTGGGGAAGCTCAACCTGGTTATTGGCGCCAATAGCAGTGGAAAGACCTTTCTGCTGAAAGCGTTATATGCCATGATCCGTTCCCAGGAAGAATATGGACGGGGCGAAGATCCGCGAGATTTTTCGGAAGTACTTGGCGATAAGCTCTATTGGACATTTCAGGCCGATAAATTGGGTGATCTTGTGCAAAAAGGCATGGGCAATCGCTTGACTGTTTCTGTAACAATGCAAAACAATTGTAGCCTGGCGTATGAATTTGGCCCCGATACAAGTCGGAAAGTGACTCCGCTTCATAATAATTTACCACTGAGAGAGGCAAATTCTGTTTTTTTACCGCCAAAAGAGGTCTTGACGCTTGCCAAAGTCATTATAAAATCAGGCCTGCAAGACAAAGCGTTTGGGTTTGATGCCACCTCTGTTGACCTGGTGCTGGCTCTCCAAAATCCGACGCAACGTGGGCGAAACTTTGATGCTTTTACTCGTTCACGTCAACAGTTGGAGCGTATGTTTCAGGGAAAGATTGAGTATGTCCCTGATGCCGAAAGGTGGGTTTATAAAAAGGGAAACAGCCGCTTTTCGCTGAATACGACAGCCGAAGGGATCAAAAAAATTGCCATCCTTGATACCCTTTTGGGTAACAGGTTTTTGACGCCTGATTCAGTTGTGTTTATAGATGAGCCCGAGTCTGCTTTACACCCAACGGCAATCAGTCAGTTGCTCGATATTATTTATCAACTCTCTGAAACCGGGATTCAGTTTTTTATTGCATCACACTCATATTTTGTGGTAAAAAAACTTTATTTGCTTGCTTTATCAAACAATATGCATCTCCCGGTACTCATTGCAGATCCGGATGGCGGATGGCATCAGGAGGATTTACTTCAAGGTATTCCTGATAATGAGATAATTAATGAATCAATTCGTTTGTTCGATCAGGAGCTTGAGGTCTCTGCGGGATGAGTAGATCAATCATCGAATCCGGGATGACCTTCGGCAGTTTTGTGGACAATGATCTCTTTGAGTTTATTGTTCGCAATGGTTCAGGCAAGCCAGCGATTATTTTTGTAGAAGCAAAGCGCTCTGTTCCTCGTGAGTCGGATCTATTTTTTGCTGAAATTCGATTGAAGATGATTCATGCTCTTACTGTCTGGTTTACGGCTGTTTGTGGGCGTCAGGAAAAACTCAACAATCTGATCCCTGATAATCTGAAGCAAGCCGAGCATTTGAAGCTGCCAATAAAAATGTGTCTGGTTATACCTGAAGTTCCCGATCAGTACCTGATACCGCTGTCAGACAAGTTCAGGCAATTCTTGAGAGCAGAGCGAATGATTTGGGCCATTGGATATTCTGATATCAGTGTTCTGAATGCAAGCAGGGCGAAAAAATATGGACTTATCGGACGGGATTGCATTGCGTAATTATTTATATAAATTGAAGTTATTTGCTTTTCGTTACTGAAATTGATAACGCAAAAGTAAACGCATTCGTAAAAAGAGAGTCAGCATGCACATCGCGAGAATTACCTCTAAAGGCCAGACCACTATCCCTGTATCCATTCGTAAAGCTGCACATTTGAATGCTGGCGATACCTTGACATTTGAAGTCAAAGGTGATTATCTCCTCATCAGAAAAATAAACGTCCCGGACGATGAATATCTGAAAGGAGTATCGGACTCACTCAATGAATGGTCCTCACCAGAAGATGAGGAGGCATGGAATGCGCTTTGAGCCCTATGATGTTGTTGTTGTCCCATTTCCTTTTACTGACAAACTTGCGGTAAAACGGCGACCAGCGTTAATCATCTCCAACCACTTATTCAATGATGATCACCATAATCATCTCATTCTGGCCATGATAACCACGGCAAAAAACAGTGAGTGGAGCAGTGATATTCAGTTGCATGACTGGCAAAGCGCAAATTTAACTGTGCCGTGTAAAGTTCGCTTCAAGCTTTTTACCCTCGACAGGCGACTTGTCATTCAGCGTTTGGGAAGTTTGTCTCCAGCAGATCAAGAGACCGTAAAAACTGCCATAACTCATTTTCTTGCAACTGTCTAAATAAAATGAAGTTATCTGTTCATGGTACCACGAATACACTCATGCAACACAAAGAAGCCACCGCCCGCATCAAAATCAACAAGCTGCTCGAAGAGGCCAGTTGGCGATTCTTTGCAGAGGGGAAGCGCCCGGCAAACATCCAGCTTGAGGCGAAGGTTGCCATAACTCGTCTTCTACAGTTCAAAAACGCAACTACCTCTTCTGTAACAAGTTGGCGTTTTTAAAAAAAGTGTTGGCACCACCATGGTGTGTTTTTTGTTCATGTCTTCATTCTGGATTATACGCTACTAATACCTTGTGGTATTGCGACATGTACAGCTTGAAAAAC
>CAJAAV010000222.1 GCA_903937835.1 uncultured Chlorobiaceae bacterium
AAATATCTCAAATTTCTCCCGACGGAAGAGGAACTGAAGCTCGAAATTGAAAAAGAACGCAGGCTGATTGAAGCGAATATGGCCGACCGGAAAGGCCTCTTGTCATTTGATGAAAACAGTGTGACGAATGCAGAATAAATGCAGAAAGAACTTCAAGAATAAAGGTCTATGAAATTCAAATTCAACGTTCAATCCTTTCAAAACAAAGCGGTTGACTCTGTTGTTGACTGTTTTGCCGGACAGGTCAGTTCAAACAAGAATCAGCCGCGTGCAGCATGGCCCGTTGTAATCATATTTCAGTTATATTGGTAGGGAAGTATGTTCGATTGAGTACGGATGGGAAAGTGGCTTGTCATTGCCACCCGCCTCCGAGGGCTTTGTACAGGTCAATCAGGTTGGCAAGAGTCTGTTGATGGATCAGAATTTCGTTCTGCTGAGCCTCAAAGAGGGATCGTTGGGCATCAAGCAGGGCGAAATGGCTGTCGATGCCATAGTCGTAACGCGCTTTGGTAATGGTCAAGGCTTGATCGCTCTCTTTGACCAGAGCTTGCTGGGCATGCCATTGTTCAGTGAAGGCCACACGGGCGACCAGTGCATCGGCGACCTCCCGGAACGCAGTCTGGACAGCTTTTTCGTATCGGGTGACGGCAATATCGCGGTTGGTTTCAGCCAGTTTGAGGTTGGAGCGCAACCGGCCACCCTGGAAGATCGGGAGCGTCACCTGTGGGGCGAAGCTCCAGACACTGCTCGACCCGCTCACGAAGAGATCCGACAAGCTGGTGCTGGCGTACCCGGCGGAACCGGTAAGGCTTATGCCAGGAAAGAATGAAGCCCGTGCTGCTCCGATGTTGGCGTTTTCTGCTTTCAGTGCATATTCCGCCTGCCGTATATCCGGACGATCGAGCAGGACGACGGAGGGAATGCCCACAGGAAGCCTCTCCAGCATCTCGACATCGGCCAGAGGTTGGGATTCGAGGAGCTTCGGATCAATCTCCTTTCCGACCAGCAGGGTCAGGGCGTTCCTGTCCTGTTCCACCCGACGTTGATATTGCGCCCGGTTGGCCCGGGCCGATTCGACCAGCATTGCGGACTGAGCAACATCAAGTCGGGACTTTGCCCCGAGATCGAAGCTGCGTTTGATGAGATCATACGCATCCTGCCTCGTTTTGAGCGTGCTTTCGGTCAGTCGCAGCAGCTCGATATCGGCAAGGCAGGTGAGATAAGCGTTGGCCACTTCGGCGACCAGGCTTGTCTGGGCAGCTTTGCGCCCCTCTTCGGTAGCGAGATACTTGTTTATGGCGCTATTGTTGAGGCTTCGTACACGACCGAAAAGATCCAGTTCATAAGCCGTCGTGCCGATGCCGGCAGTATAGGTCGAGGTGATTTCCGCTTGTCCGGTGCCGCTCCTGCTTTTTGAGACCTCCTGGCGGCTGAAGCTTCCCGAGGCGTTTATCGATGGAAGAAGAGCCGAACGCTGGATGCGCCAGGTGTTGCGGGCCGCCTCGATGTTGAGGGTGGCTATCCTCAGGTCGCGGTTGTTGGCAAGGGCTTCTTCGATAAGACGTTGCAGTTTTGGCGACATGAACATGCTCCGCCATCCGATATCGATGGTACGCGGCTGTTCCCCGTCCTGTCCAGTGGAAGCGACCGGCCATTGCGTACTAACGGGTGCCGTTGGGCGTACGTATGCTGGCGCAAACGAACAGGCCGTCAGGGTAGTTGCTGCCAGGCATAAAGGAAGCAGAAGCTTAGTGTTCATGGTTCAATCCCTTGTCGTTTTGGTTTACTGCTGTGTCGGTTACCGTTTTTCGGGCAAACCGGGATTGCACGAGGATGAAGAAAAGGGGCACAAAGAAGATCGTCAGCACCGTACCAGACAACATTCCTCCGATCACACCGATGCCGATGGCGTGCTGGCTTGCCGATCCTGCTCCGGATGAGAATGCGAGCGGCGTGACACCGAGGATGAATGCCAGGGAGGTCATAACGATCGGGCGAAGTCGCTGACTTGCGGCAGAGAGGACTGCCTCCTGCAGGTTCATACCGCTTTCGTAGAGGGTTTTGGCGAACTCCACGATGAGAATCGCGTTTTTCGCCGTCAGGCCGACGGTTGTCAAGAGGCCGACCTTGAAGTAGACATCATTTGAAAGACCTGAGAGGAATGTCGCCAGAACGGTGCCGAGAACACCGAGAGGGACGACCAGCATGACGGCCATCGGCACGCTCCAGCTTTCGTAAAGGGCGGCCAGGCAAAGAAAGACGAAAAGCAGGGAGAGCGTGTAGAGCAGCAGCGTTTGCTGGCCCGCAGCACGCTCTTCGTAGGAGAGGCCGGTCCATTCGATACCGAAACCTTCCGGGAGTTTTCCGGCCAGTTTCGCCATGATGGCCATGGCATCGCCCGAGCTTACGCCGGGTGCGGGGGCTCCCTGGATATTGACCGACGATATGCCGTTGAAGCGTTCAAGCTTGGGCGAGCCGAAGCTCCACCGACCCGAAGAAAACGATGAGAAGGGAACCATCTCGCCATTCGAGTTTCGAACGTGCCAGATATCCACATCCGCCGGGTTCATGCGGTACAGTGCATCTCCCTGCATGAACACTTTCTTGATGCGGCCCTCATGCACAAAATCGTTCACATAGCTCGAACCCCAGGCGGTCTGCAGCGTTGCGTTGATGTCGGCAATCGATACCCCGAAGGCGCTGGCCTTTTCGTGGTCGATATCAATCTTGAATTGCGGCACATCTTCAAGACCATTGGGACGCACGCCGCTCAGGGAGGGGTTTTGCGCAGCCATTCCCAGCAGTTGGTTTCTGGCAGCCATGAGAGCCTCATGACCTTTGCCGGTCCGGTCGACAAGCTGAAGGTCAAAACCGGAGGCGTTGCCAAGCTCCATGACGGCTGGCGGGTAAAACGCAAAGATCATGGCGTCCTTCACGCTCGACAGGGCGCCCATGGTTCTTCCGGCGATTGAGGCAACATCCTGGCCCTTTTTCTTGCGTTTCGCCCAGTCCTTGAGCTGGACAAAACCCATGGCCGAGTTCTGGCCCTGCCCCGCAAAACTGAAGCCGGTTACGCTGAAGATGCTTTCGATGTTCTCTTTTTCCTGATTGAGAAGATAACCCTCCATCTTTTTAACACTTTCAAGCGTCCGCTCCTTGGTTGCTCCGGAAGGGGTGGAAAGCTGGACAAAGAGGAACCCCTGATCTTCGTCCGGCAGGAACGAGGTCGGAATGCGCTTCAGGACGATGCCAAGCAGCACCACGACCAGCATGAAGCCCAGCAGCGAGCGGTTGACACTTGCCGTCATTGCGCGGGCTCCGTCCACATAGCGCTCCCGGTTGCGGTTGAACATGCCGTTGAACCAGGCGAAAAACCGCCCGAGGGGGCCAGCGCCGTACAGATGTCCACCCGCTTTGACTGGCCGGAGGAGGCTGGCGCAGAGAGCCGGTGTCAGGATCAGCGCAACCAGGACCGAGAGCAGCATCGCTGAGACGATGGTGATTGAGAACTGACGGTAGATCGTCCCCGTGGAGCCTTTGAAGAAGGCCATCGGCACGAAGACAGCCGAGAGCACAAGGGCGATACCGATCAGTGCGCTGGAGATTTGCTTCATGGATTTCCTGGTCGCCTCCAGCGGGGAGAGTCGTTCCTCTTCCATGATGCGTTCGACATTCTCGACCACGACAATGGCATCATCGACAAGCAGTCCGATGGCGAGTACCATGGCGAACATGCTGAGGGTGTTGATGGAGAAGCCAAAGGCCGACATTATCCCGAAGGTACCCAGCAGCACGACAGGAACCGCGATGGTGGGAATCAGTGTGGCCCGGAAGTTCTGGAGAAACAGGAACATGACAAAAAAGACAAGGATAACCGCCTCGATCAGGGTATGGACAACCCCTTCGATCGATGTTTTGACAAATGGTGCCGTGTCGAATGGGAAGACAATCTTTACACCAGGCAAGAGCAGCGGCTTCAGGGCGGCCATTTTTTCTTTGACCAGAGTGGCGGTGTTCAGGGCATTTGCCCCGGTTGCCAGGGTGATGGCCATGCCAGCAGCCGGTTTGCCGTTGAAGCGCGTGGTCATGTCGTAGTTCTGCACGCCGAGTTCGACGCGGGCGACATCCCTGAGGCGCACCTGCGAGCCATCGGTATTGACTTTCAGCATGATCTTTTCGAAATCCCCGACGCTTTTCAGGCGCGACTGTGCTGTAATGGTAGCGTTCAGTTGCTGGCCCGGAACCGACGGCGTTCCTCCCAACTGGCCAGCGGAGACATCGGCATTCTGTGCCGTGATAGCTCTCTGTACCTCGGCGGTGGTGAGGTTGAAGCTCGCCATGCGGTGGGGATCAAGCCAGATACGCATCGAATAGGGCTGCCCGAACACCTGGATGTTACCGACGCCGGGGACGCGGCTCAGCGGATCGAGGAGCTTCGAGTTGATGAAATCGTTCATTGCATATTCATCGACCCGGGCATCGTCCGAATAGACACCCACGACCATCAGGAACCCGGTATCTCCCTTGGTGACCCTGATGCCCTGCTGCTGTACCTGTTGGGGCAGGTTTGACATGATCGACTGCAACTTGTTCTGCACCTGCACCTGGGCAATATCGGGGTTGGCTTCGGGTTCGAAGGTCACCGTGATGGTGACGTTGCCGTTCGAATCGCTCCCGGCGCTGAAGTAGCGAAGATGGTCGATACCGGTGAGAGCCTGTTCGATAACCTGCGTCACGCTGTTTTCAACCGCTTCGGCAGATGCGCCGGGATAGGTGGCGCTGATGTTGATGGTCGGCGCCGCGATGCGGGGATATTGCTCGACCGGCAGGGTATTGATGGCGATGATTCCGCCGAGCATGATGCAGATGGAGATCACCCAGGCAAAGACTGGTCGCTCGATAAAAAATCCGGACATAATTGGTGCGTCTAAATGTAATGGATTATTTCGCTGGCACGTTTGGCAGTACAGCCTCGACGGATTTGACCGCCATGCCTGGCTGAATTTTCATGATGCCTTCGTACACGACCTTCTCGCCTGCTTTGAGTCCGCTGCTGACGAGCCACTTGTCGCCGACAACCTCCGTAACAATGATCGGCCGAGGGTTTGCTTTGCCGTCCGCTCCGACAACCCAGACCGAAACCGACCCGTCCGCATTCCTGCTGACCGATTTTTGCGGCACGAGAATGGCATGATCGTCTCTCCACTGTTCAAGACGTGCATGAACGAACATGCCGGGGAGGATTTCATTGCCGGGGTTGGCGAACAGTATTCGCAACAGGACCGTACCGGTACTCGGGTTGACCGTGACATCCGAGAACTTCAACGTTCCGGGTTTTCCTTTGGGTTTTCCATCCACCAGAAGCTGGACAGGAGCGCTCCCGGCGCCAGCATCACCCACCTGACCCTGATGGCGCTGTCGCAGTTGTATCAGCTCCTCGCTCGACTGTGAAACGTCCACGTAGATCTGGTCGAGCTGTTGCACCACCGCAAGGGGGCTCTGCTGATTGGCATTGACCAGAGCCCCCTCAGTCACCTTCGATTGGCCGATTCGCCCGGAAATCGGAGACATAACCCTTGTGTAGTCGAGGTTGATACCGGCTGTGGAAACTTCGGATCTGGCGATGGCGACATCTGCTTTGGCCTGGGCAAGGCTCGCTTTCGCATCGTCGCACTCCTGTTTGCTGACACCACCAATTTTGACAAGCTCTTCGAATCGGCCTGCTTTGGCCTGTATCGATTTTACGTTGGCCTCGGCTTTGCTGAGGTTGGCTTTGGCACTGTTCCAGTCGGCTTGATAGGTCGCGGGGTCGATCTGGTAGAGTTGCTGACCCTGGTGAACAAGGCTTCCTTCCACGAAGAAGCGCTTCGTAATAATGCCGCTGACCTGCGGACGGATCTCGGCCATACGTACAGCCGAAGTCCGGCCCGGCAGCTCTTTGGTCAATACCAGGGGTTCAGGTTTCATGGTTACGACACTGACTTCCGGTTTCATGCTTAAACCCTGAAGATGGTCCGACGAGCCCTTGGGCCACAGGTACCAAGTGGTAATCAGGGTGACAAGCAAACCGGCGATGATAAACGACCTTTTCATGATTGATACCTTATCCTTGTTGTGAGTTTGGTGTGGTTGTCGGTTGGCTTTCAGGGTAACCGACATACATTTTCCGGATCTGTTCCAGGAACGGCAGACGCTCCTCGTCACTTCTGTGGACGAGGCCGAACCACTCGTGGCAACTGAAACCGATAAAGGCGAAATAGGCCATGCGGGCCGCTTCAGGCCTCGCTCCCCTGTCCATGGCGAGCATGTCCCGTTCTATCCACTTCAGCATCCGCTGCCTGAGCGACTCTTCGCTCGACATTGACGAGGTGATAGCCATGGCGACAGCGCGTTCCGTATCATCCAGGGCTCGCTCGGCAATTTTGAGACGTGCGAAAAGTTCGGGGTGAGGGGTGCCAGCGCACTCGACAAGCAGCGATTCGATGCGTGCCGTATCCCGCTCAAACTGCCGGTCGATCAGAGCTTCGAGCAGGGCGGTCTTGGATTTGTAGTCGTAGACCACCCTGGATTTGCTGATTCCGGCCTCCTGAGCCACGGCATCAATGGAGAGGCGGGATGCGCCTTGCTTGACAACAACCCGCTCGATTGCGTCCAGTATTGCTGAGTCGGTGACTTTTTTCGGTCTTGACATAATTTGTTTCCCTTGAGCGAATTTAAGAACGATCGTTCTTTTATACAAATGTTTTCTTCGATTTTTTTGACCAGGGGGACAAGGATGCTGTCAATTCGATGAGGACTTACGGATGTCAGTGAATTTGGGAAGAAAAGAAAGCTGTGCTACGAGAAGAGAGGCTGAATGAGGGGGTATGCATCATATAATAAAAGCGGACGGCGATTGCCCTAAGCTGAACCGTTGAAGTGCTTCAATGAAGTCATCGGCATTTGAAAAAGTCTCCATGCTTCCCTGAAAATCAAGGTTGTCTGTCGGCAAGATAGCCTCGCGCAGTGGTGAAGTCGCCTTTCGTCCATGCCTCATGATAGCGGTCAATCAGTTGTTTGGTATTCATTCTGGTACTCCTGTTGATTGTCTGGAATTTCCGTCAGCCACTATGCATGCAGGTCATCAAATCGATGCAGAAGCACGACCAGAGAGCCATCTCTTAAACGATGTTTGACGTTCACCTGAAAGCTTGCCAAGTAATAAACCCTCAACACTGATATCTTCATCAAGATCTTCCGAATGAATACCATACCCATTCCCAATCAGACGCCAGTTCTCGCGCTCTGATTCTGTTGCATGCAGAAGTCGTGGATACCATGCAAGCGTACCGGGTCAAGCCTCGTTATGGGCTTTTTTGGTTATTTACTGCGTACCAGTCTATGAGTTGTCTTATCATTCTTTGATAAGAAGTATGATGTTTCTTTGCCTCATGCTTAAAAAATTCAACACTTGATTTTTTTAATGCAATAGTAATTTTGACGTTATCGTCCTTCAGGATTAATTGATCAGGCGAAGGTAGAAAGTCTTTAATTACCATTAATTCTCCTAATGGTTCATCGGTATATTCAATCCTGCTCTTCATATATTTTCCTCCCTTTTCTCCAATATCCAGCTCCGAATATTCTGATAATTTTGCCTCTATAAGTGAACCTTACAGTCATTATTCCTTCATCAACGCGCCCAATACAATAAAATCGATTTTCTTCGTGGGTTCCAGGTTTTATAAGCACTGAAATTTACATTGATATTTGATTAATGGGAATTTATTGCGGGCAAGCAAGCTTGGCAATGCTGAAGCTGATCAATGACTGAAGGGTAAGGATTGCCAAATAGTAATTGCAGAAGGTACGTAACCGTTTTTTCCTTTGTCAGTCGGGGAACAGTATCAATTTTTTACATTGAAATGCGAGAAATATTTGCCAAGTCAGCCACTGATGGAAAATGAGGTATCGCTTCCGGGAATAACCGGCACGATGAAACGCAGTATTTTTAAACACCTCATGAATTATACAAGTACAGGAGAAAGCTTGCAATGAAAAATTACACGGCTATTGTTGAACGCTGTACTGAGACTGGTCTTTTTACAGGATTCATCCCTGGATTCCCGGGCGCACACACACAGGGGGAAACCTTGGATGAACTGCATCAAAACCTTCATGAAGTCATCGAAATACTGCTTGAGGATGGAGAACCAGTGCTGGAAGCATAAATTTTATGGGCACGCAAAACCAAAACAGGTATTGCAATCCGCCGACCAAGTTGTGCTTGTGCTGATGGTGCATCGGTCAAATCGTTGAAGCACGTTTTGTTGAAGCACCTCGTCAACGCAACAATCATCAATGGCCTCTTTGTTTTGCCATCGATGAAACTAAAATTTCAAAAGTCACTTTGTAGAGGTCCCCTTTAATAAAATATCAAACCCTGCTTGTTCAAAATGGTGATCAGTACTTAAGATATTCCGGATACTCATATCTTTTGCAACAACCATACTACAGCAATCAACAAGCCCCCATTCTTTATCGATCATTTGACTGAACAACTCAAAGCCTCTATTCATAATTCTTTGATCAATTTCAATGCTTTTCCACCTCTTTGACTGCATGATGGCATTAATCAGCTTTATCGCAAAAGGCTTGAGATGAACTGTACTGAAAGCATTCCCAAATTTAAGCAGAATGGCATTCGTTGTAATAAATGTAACGTTTGATCTACTCAATTCATCATTGATAGCACATGCCTGATAATGAAAAGAATCTCGTTTATTACCCACAGCAATCAATGCCGATGTATCAAAAAAAATATGATTCATGATCGCTTGGCAATACCATACAGATAATGATCGTGATTTTCGGCAAAATCAACTCTACCAGTATCAACAGCTATTTCAGCAAAATTGAGGCTATCCCAGGCATCTGTTGACAACGGCTCGGGCGTTATTTCCGCCACAATACCTTCCTGAGTAAATATTTCTTTTACTTTTATAATAACACGCGATATTTCATCAGGAAGAATATCGGGTAATGTTATGGTTAATTGCATGGTAGTAATAAATAAAAGTGATCTCTTTTATCGAAATATGGTATTGAGCAGAGCGAGATAATATGTTGTGTTTTACCTCTTCCCACGGAATTCCTGATGAGGGGTTTTTAGCATATTCAGCACTTCTACGATCAAGTTCATCAAGTTGCCATTGAGTAGCTGAAATTTCTTCAGGCGTTGCTGACAATTCTGATGGTACAAAAACATTATCAAGTATCCACAGCCCAGCGACTGATGAAGCCGGTCGGCATCAAACATTAAGAAATATTCCTGTAATCCGCAATGTAATTCTGACTCTCCGGAAACTGCATGGTGATCAGCAAGTACTGCAATAATTTGCGTGACAAACCAATCCTTCTCGATGAAAGAGGGAACCGAAGCGCCACTTCCTCAAAAACTTCCTTTTCAGGCCGCTGGTTCATAACTGACATAAGCTCCACCATATCCTATCTTTCGGCTTATACGGCCCTTAACAGCAATTACTCGCCCGGTTGGCACCTGGGTTGTTTTTCCGGCATTGTAATCTTTCTCCAAGAGGGATGGGGCTGTTTTGATTCCAAGACGAGCAAGAGCCTCTTTCGCCAACTCAGGCAACGGAACCACTGGAACAAGTTCACCTGTAATGGTTGACTTTTTGGCTTTGGCATAGACCCCATAGCCTACCCGAATCAATCTCCCGTTTTTGGCTATGTTTCGCAAAGCACGCCCAACCTGATCGTAGTCACTCAAATCCCTAAAATCTTCACGCACGAATACAGAGCACTTCTTTCTTGCCATTCGAGCCATAATCTTATACTCTAAACTACCGTATCTGCTCATTTATTATGAAGAGTTTGCATTGCAAAAATACGACATCTCCGATAACGCAAATATACGACACTTGTCAAGCGAATACAAGTTAACATTTTTGAATGTGTCAGTAATCGAAACCGTCTCAGAACAAGCCGCAGCAGCCCTTCCACATTTGCGCAATCTGTTGCTCTCATTTTCCCATCAGGAGCCTTCATTTTCAACTATCGACAAATTGTCGACAGTTCAAGTCCATCGTCACTTTTTACCCTGACCTTCATCCTGAACCAATAATCACGCGGATTGACGCTTTCGCTCAACACGGCAATGACATCAACAATCGAGAAGTACCAGGTTTCAGTAGCCTCATCGAAGTGACGACGAATTGGCGTATTTTCAAAAGCAATGAGCGTTTGTTCTTCTGTCATGATCCGCCTCTTTCTTGTACAGTTTAGAATTAAAATCCAATCCATCAAGTGCTTGCCCTTCTCAGTCAGACGGTATTGCTCATCAGTAGCCCTATAATTTTCTTCATCGTTTCAGTCAATCTGGTGTCATGCTCCACGTCATACACCACGACTTATGCAACTTCTGCCGTCTCCTCTTGTTTTGCGCTGAATTCCGGCACACTGAAGATCATGCGAAATACATTGACCGACTCTTTACCATCAACATATTTTGCAGCGAGAATGTCGATAACAAACGAGAGCACATATTTCAGGATCAAATATACACTAATTACACACACATTAAGTCGTCTTGGTCGAAGAATTAACCAACATAAGATGCCGCACAGCAAAGCAAGAGTTTTTCAGGTTATGGTAGCCAAACCGCGAAGAACCATTATCTCCGGCAAAGTTCAGGTCAACTTCATCGTCAGAGGTAATATTGAGGCTATTCCAAC
>CAJAAV010000223.1 GCA_903937835.1 uncultured Chlorobiaceae bacterium
CCAATTTGCAACTTTTTTAATGAATCTCAATGCCTTTTTGAAGAACATCTTAAGGATATTCCATTTTAGAAATAAGAATACCTGATTTTTCTTGAGCAAAATGAACTGTTCTTTGTATTATTTATTCCTTTATCTTTCATGCTCTTGAAGAGAGAAACCCTAAATCACTCCGCCGGATTTATTTTTCGTATCTATGAAACTTTTAGTGGGTCTTGGGAATCCTGACTCCCAGTATGTCGGTACACGGCACAACATCGGCTTTTGTGCTGCCGAAATAATTGCGCATTCTTTCAATGCTGGATTCAGTAAAGGAAAAGGGAAATTTCTGGCGGCTAAAATCAGGCACAGGGGAGAGAGCGTCATCATCATCAAACCAATGACCTATATGAACCTCTCGGGTCACGCTGTCGTTGCAGCAATGAATTTTCACAAAATCGACAGGAGCGAAATTCTGGTTCTCTGCGATGACCTTAACCTCCCCTCAGGCTCAATACGCATACGTCCGAAAGGGTCTGCCGGAGGGCAAAACGGGCTGAAACACATTATCGAATGTCTCGGAAGTGAGGAATTTGCTCGTCTGCGGATAGGCATCAGACCAAGCGAACAACCTCTGCGCTCCTTTTCGTCGTTTGTCCTTGGGAAATTCAGCGAAGATGAAAAAATGGTGATGGATAAGGTATTGCCTGTTTGCAGGGATGCCGCGCTTGATTTCACCATCAACGGCATAGGACATGCTATGAACAACTACAATAAACCAGTTGTTTAGCAGGCGACGAGCCGGACACCGGCGTTTTCAGGTGCTGCAGCACGGGAGGGCGAGTTTCTTTTCAAAAAACGTATCGCTCGGGTATTGAACTCTTTCGGCTGGTCGACGTTGCATACATGACCGGAATTATTGATCACCTCAAGCCATGAATTGGTATGTTTGGTAATGATATAACGAACTGCAGGAAGAAACATGTGATCTTCCTCACCCATAAGATAGAGGGTAGGAATGGCGGTATCTTTTTCTTCAAAGTATTTTAAGAGCGGAGTGATTTCGTACGTCAGAGTAAACCATCGCATAAACTCTTTCTGCGCGACCTTTTTGGCCTCATTGACAAAGAGCAGCCTTGACTTTTTATGACGCTCGCTGGGCATGATAATCCAGGCAAAAAAGGTGTAGAGCCACATGTAGGGAATAACACTCTTGAATACGTTACCAAGGGCAACAAGTACCTTGGCTCGAATGTTAAGCCTTATGACGGCGCCACCCATAATCATTGATGTCACCCTTGCTGGAGCTATTTCGCTGAGATTGCGTATCAGAATGGTTCCAAGTGATATGCCAATAAAGTGGGCTTTCTGGATTTTCAACGAGTCGAGCACATCAAAAATATCCTGGGTAATATCCGCAAACTCATAATGACGCACTCCCTTGGGGTCGACCATCCCCTTCGACTTTCCATGTCCTCTGAGATCAACAAGCAGAACATTAAAATGCTTGATGAACTCCTTTATCTGAAGAAACCATATCGAAGAACTTCCACCAGCGCCGTGAACAAACACTACCCAAGGAGCTTCGGTGTCATCCAACTCGTATGTCTTGTAATGAAGCATTGAAGAGAACAGTTATATATGGTTGACCTATATGTAATCAAAACAACTTCAAAAACCAAAAAATTACATCCCGCTACGAAGAACACGCACCAGTTCAAACATGGCTATCCCCGCTGCAACAGCGACGTTCAAGGAATGTTTTGTGCCGTACTGAGGAATTTCGAGCACATCGTCACACAGGTTGAGCACCTCGTTTTCAAGACCGTCAACTTCATTGCCGACGACAAGGCAAAGAGGGAAATCACCAGGATTTACTGTCGTGTAGGAACGGCTTCCTGATGCAATCTCCAGTCCGCAAATTCGCACGCCCTCTTGCTTCAACGTTGCAAGAGTCTCCAACGGGTCGGCATGATACTCCCATAAAACGGTTTCCTGGGCCCCCAGTGCTGTTTTTTCAATCTCTTTTCTCGGAGGTGTTGCCGTATAGCCGGAAATGATTATTTTTTCAATGCAAGCAGCATCTGCGGTGCGAAACATGGCGCCGACATTACACATACTGCGAATATTATGGAGCATCAGATAAAGAGGATGTTTCGGCATAGTTGAGTACTGTTCCGCACTCGGCCGATTCATTTCGGCACCATGTAACTTTCTGAACTCCTGCATACTAAAGCGACCTGAGCTTTTCGATGATCCGCCGATTTTCCTCAATCAGCCCAATGTTGAATCTCAGACAGTTCTCCATAAGATGATAACCTGAAACATTGCGTACCAGAATACCCTCATGACGGAGACTTTGGAAAACAGCCTCAGCATCGCTGACCCTGATAATCAAAAAATTGGTATCACTCGAGAAAGGCTCTACGCCTTCAATAGAGAGTAGTTCATTAAAGAGCTTATCCCGTTCATGAAGAATATACAATACCGCATCAGTAACCAGCGAGTAATTCGCCAAAACCTGTATGAGCGTTATCTCGGCAAGCCTGCTTGAAGCAAAAGGAATTTTCGGCTTGGCAAGTTCGGCCATCAACAATGGATTAGCAATCGCAAAACCAATCCGGATGCCCGCAAGAGCGAGCGCTTTGGACATGGTACGAAGCACAACAAGATTGGGCAGTTCGTCAATAAGCTCAAGAATGGAACGCTGCCGGGAAAACTCGATATAGGCTTCGTCAACCAGCACAATGGCATCTGAAGATTCCGCAATCAAACGAACATCATCGAATGTCAATGATTTTGATGTAGGATTATTCGGCGTGGAAATAACAATAACATCAACATCCTCGTCGTGCGCCGTCTGAAGAATTGCTTCGGTATCAAAATCAAGGTTTGGACGCATAGGCACACGGACAATGCGAGACTGCAAGAGCAGAGCTATTTTTTCGTAAAGCGAAAAAGAGGGGTCAGGAACAAGCACCTTTCTGCCTGGACCAAGACATGCAAGAAATATCGTATAGAGCATCTCATTTGAGCCGTTGCTCATCATCACCGAATCAGGCGAAATGCCCAAAAAATCTGCATACGCCTGCATACCCCTGTAAGGCAGAATATCTGGATAACGGTTCCAGGGTTCCTTGATAAACTCTCCGATAATTTCCTCTTTAAGCCACATCGGCACATCAAAAGGGCTTTCATTCTGATTCAACTTTATCTCTGCATGCTGCCCTCCCTCAACCTTATATGTTGCAATATTCTTTAATGCCGGATTAAGAAGACGCCCTATCTCTCTTTTCATGGTAACCCTTTTCGTTGTTGCTGTGAATCGCTCCAACCCGTAGTTCAAGCTGAATAGGCCAGTCATAGCGATTGATACTTATTAAAAAAACATCTTTTTATGACAATTCATGATAAAAAGTCTGGACTATCCTCAATTTTTTTATAAATTAAAATAGGACAAAAGAAATCCAACTTAATGGGGGCGATATGACAATCACAAAAAAACACCTGTTGATCTTCTCAACGATATCTACAGCATTGCCTGGTGGATGACCTTCAGCGAGCACGATACTCAAGATTTGGTCTACAAGACCTATCTTCATGCGGATACAAACACAAAAGAAATTGAGCTCTTGAAAGCGTTCAGGGAGAGCTATGTTAACCAGTTCGGACAATACACCGATTTCTGTATCAGCGAAAAAAAATGCCAGCCACACTTTCGGCTTCTTGATTCATTGAAGCATTGTGCGGCAGACATCAAGTTCTCTGTTCTGTTGAACGAAATATCAGGACTCCAGCACCGGCAGATATCAGAAATTATTGGAAAACCGATTGAAACCACAAGAACATGGCTGCTCGGGGGAAGACAACTCCTGGTCAATACCAGCCAGCTTAAAGTTTCCGCTTGAATAAACTCTTTTTCTGAAAGGCCGCTTGTATATCAAAGTGGCCTTTTGTTCTTTATACCCACCTCGTTATATTCGCTTCTGAGCGCTTTAACTCTTTACTTTTTTCACATGATCATTATCACCGGCGGAGCAGGATTTATCGGCAGCGCCATGCTATGGGAACTTAACCGCAGTGGTGAAAAAAACATCATAATCATTGATGATCTTGGATCGACAACCACTGAAAAGTGGCGCAACCTTTCCGGACTTGATTTTGCTGATTTTATACTTAAAGACCATTTTCTCGACCTGCTTGAAAGAGGTGCTTTTCAGGGGATTTCGGCTATCATTCACATGGGAGCGAACAGTTCAACGACTGAAACCGATGCTGATCACCTTTTAACGAACAATTTCGGCTATTCAAAAAAAATTGCCTCTTTCTGCATGACACATGATGTCCGACTTATCTATGCATCAAGTGCTGCAACTTACGGAGATGGGTCAAACGGATACGATGATGATGTTCAGCAGCTCGACAAGCTCCGGCCACTCAATATGTATGGTTACTCAAAGCAGTTGTTTGACCGCTGGGCCATTAACAACGGGATTCTCGATCGGGCTGTTGGCCTGAAATTCTTCAACGTCTACGGCCCGAATGAGTATCATAAAGGTGATATGAGCAGTGTCGTCTACAAAGCATTCCATCAGATACTTGAACACGGGTCAGTGAAACTCTTTCAGTCACACCGGCCTGACTATCGGGATGGTGAACAATTGAGAGATTTTATCTATGTAAGAGATTGCACAAGAATCATGATGTGGCTGCTTGAAAATCCCGTAGCAGGCATCTTCAATGTCGGCAGTGGAGATGCAAGAAGTTTCAGGGATTTGGCGACCGCAACATTTTCGGCTCTTGGAAAGCAACCTGTTATCGACTACGTCCCAATGCCTGAAGCCCTTAGAGACAAATACCAGTATTACACCTGTGCCGATATGAAAAAGCTTCGACAGGCAGGATTCGGCGAACCACTCACATCAATTGAGGATGGAATACTTGAGTACGTGCAGCACTACCTCTCCTCCGACAATCCGTATCTTGATTACAGGAAACCCTCCTTATAAATTCAATTATAAACGCTTACGAAATCCATGAGCAACAATAACTGCCAATGAATAAAGAACCCCGCCGCAAGCAGCGGAGTATTTTGAAGAAAACTCTATCATACTTTACGCCTCAAGAGGCGGGGAATATGACCCATAGAGATTCATGGCAAAACTTTATTATTAACTGAGTCAACATTTTTTTTGAGCTAAAAAATAAGCTTATATTGACCGGAGCTAATCAGAATCGTTCTTTCTATTTTTTACAACTTTTAAGCAAGGAAATTAATATGGCACTCTTCATTACCGACGAATGCACCTACTGCGGAGCTTGTGAACCAG
>CAJAAV010000224.1 GCA_903937835.1 uncultured Chlorobiaceae bacterium
AATGAGGAAGAGTTGTTTCTGAAAACCATTATCCCGAGCAGGAAGGCCACTCAGCAATATTTTGGAGAAAAACATGACGGCTAAACTGACCAAAGAAGAGAAGGAAATACTGGATAGCTTTGAAAAAGGTGAATGGGTTCCTGTCGCCGATCTTCCAAAAAGAAGAAAAGAATTGGCGGAGTATGCCTGTAATACTTTGAGAAAGGACAGGAGGCTGAATATTCGGATTTCTGAAAGAGACCTCACTGAGTTGCAAAGAAAGGCCGTCAAGGAAGGTTTGCCGTATCAGAGTTATATCTCAAATATTATTCACAAGTTCATTAACGGAACACTGGTTGATGGAGCAGCAAAAGAGGTGCAAACCAGGCCCTGATGATTCACCGTGGTATCGATGCTATTTTTACTTTCGTGCAAAATATAATGTTTCTGACCCCAACCGCACATACATGCAGATTATCAGGGAAACGTTGCAGTGTACTCTATCCCTGAAGGAACGTTATTGGCAGGTTTACTGCCACCGAACAAACACAAGCTGGTAGTTGCCTGGATCGAGATTCATCACGAAGATTTATTGGTTGACTGGAATTTTGCAGTAAATGGAAAGAAACCTTTTCCGATAAAGGGACTTGATCAATGAGAATTGCAGAACTACATCCACAACCTGATTGGGTGTTGTCAATTGTTTCGGAAGATGGCCGTGTTGGTCGTTTTGATGTCACTCCTTATCTGGAATACGAAGCGTTTGAAGAGCTTCGTGACCATGGTGAGTTCATAAAGGTTATCAACGGAGGATACTTCGTCGAATGGGCGTGTGGTGCGGATTTTTCAGCGGACACAATTGAGGCGCAATGGAAGGTTGTAGGTAAAGCAGAGCTGTAACTCAAAGATCTGCGGTTTAGGCGGATCCATCTAATTATTGTCGGGCATCTTATAACATAGGAACAGATTATATCATAAAAAAGTTGACGATCAGAAAATATTGAGTACAGGTATCTTCATACGAAAAAGAGACCTGATTCAGTAACAATCGGTAATCAACGAGGAGAAAGATATGAGCAGCGTTGTCTCAGTCAAAGAACAGATGTCCAATATTATTCAAGACCAACCAGAAGACAGTTCCTATGAGGAAATTCTGAGAGAATTGGCCTTTGCGCTCATGATTGATCGCGGGATGGCGGATTCCCGTGCCGGTCGAACGATTTCACATGACGAGATGAAACGGAGAATCGCGGGATGGCAAGCATAAACTGGGCAGCGGAAGGTGAACGATGGCTTAATGAAATTTATACGTATATTTTCCGAGAGATTCCTGCAGCGGCCGTCAAAGTAGTAGAGGCGATTTACAGCAAAGTGGACTTGTTGAAGACATTTCCCTATCTTGGCTCTCGGTAAGATCCTGAATCCGAGGATGACCAAAATTACGGTCAATCGGAACTGCGCGAAAAGCCGCGCAAGCACCTCAACTCCACGTTGGGTGTCCAAAAATTTATTGCATTTTCAAAAGAAATTTCTTAATATTGTACAATTGTACATGATTTTAGATTGATATGAAAATTGTAATTGATACATCCATTGTAATAGCAGTTATTACAAATGAAAAGCATAAGCCAGTTTTAATTAATAAAACCAAGGCAGCTCATTTGCTTGCTCCCTCTTCGCTTCCTTTTGAGATTGGCAACGCCATCTCGGCAATGTTTAAAAGAAATCGCATATCTCTGGATCAAGCACTTTATGCACTTGAGGCCTTTGAAAAAATTCCTGTTCAGCTTTGTGATGTCAACCTAAACAAATCTGTGGAATTAGCTCAACTCTTGGGAATATATGCATATGACGCTTATTTTATCGAGTGCGCTCAAACCTATAAATCACCTTTGTTTTCGCTGGATCATGGACTAATCGAAGCGGCATCTAAAATTGGTATTAAATCTATAGAGGTTTAAAATGACCGTATATACATATTCTGAAGCAAGACAAAATTTTGCATCTGTTCTTGACAAAGCAGGGAAAGTTGGCGAAGTGTTGATAAAACGTAAAGATGGGACAATCTTTGTCATCAAGCCGATCACAAAAAACGATTCTCCACTTGATGTTAAAGGCATCGATTTAAATTTATCGAGAAATGAAATTGTTGACTTATTGCATGAGGTTAGACAAAGATAATTTATGATCAAGATAAAAGCGCCGAATTACTTGTCATTTTTGTCTGAAATTTTGTTGTCAATGGTTTTGAAGAAACTATCCAGCTCTATAAACAAGATAAGCATTCTTTGCCACCACCAACAGCGGGTAAAGACTATGCAAATAAAATGCTCAGTATTGCCTGACCCGACGTTCCAGCGGAGCTTCGCTATTGCTCAGCCCGCTGGACTTTGCGTTATGCCCACTTAGCTCTCTCTCGTCCTGGCTCCTGAGTCGGTGTATGCAAAATATGAAGCACTCCACTGGCAACAAGTGATGAGATTGAGGAATGCCTTAAATCGTAAAATACCAGGCCGATTCCGAGCTAATGGCTATTTTAAACAGAAAGACATAATGACAAGCACCCAACAACGCGCCGAACTGCAACGCCAAATCTGGCAAATTGCCAACGATGTACGAGGCGCAGTCGATGGCTGGGATTTTAAGCAATATGTACTTGGCACCCTGTTCTATCGCTTTATCAGTGAAAACTTTGCCAGTTACATTGAAGGCGGTGATGACAGCATCAACTATGCGCAACTCGGCGATAAGGTCATCACCCCGGCAATCAAAGACGATGCCATTAAAACCAAGGGCTACTTCATCTACCCCAGCCAACTGTTCGCCAGCATTGCCGCCAGCGCCAACACCAACGAAAGCTTGAATACCGACCTGGCCGCCATATTTGCCGCCATCGAAAGCTCCGCCAACGGCTACCCATCGGAGCAGGATATTAAAGGGCTGTTTGCCGATTTCGATACCACCAGTAACCGCCTCGGTAACACCGTCGCCGACAAAAACACCCGTTTGGCCGCTGTGCTCAAAGGGGTGGAGAGGCTGGACTTTGGCGACTTTGAAGGTAGCCACATCGACCTGTTTGGCGATGCCTACGAGTTTTTGATCTCTAACTACGCCGCCAATGCCGGTAAATCCGGTGGCGAGTTTTTCACCCCGCAACATGTTTCCAGGCTGATTGCACGACTGGCGATGCACAAACAAACCAGCGTCAATAAAATTTATGACCCTGCGTGTGGTTCTGGCTCCCTGCTGCTGCAAGCCAAAAAGCACTTTAACGAGCACATTATTGAAGACGGTTTTTGGGGCCAGGAGATCAACCACACCACCTACAACCTGGCCCGTATGAACATGTTTTTGCACAACATCAATTACGACAAGTTCAACATTCAATTGGGTGATACGCTGCGAAACCCGGATTTTGGTGATGACAAACCCTTTGATGCTATTGTCTCCAATCCGCCGTATTCGGTGAAATGGATAGGCAGTGACGACCCAACCCTGATTAATGATGAGCGCTTTGCTGCGGCTGGTGTTTTAGCACCTAAATCCAAAGCCGACTTTGCCTTTGTACTTCATGCCTTGAGTTACCTGTCCAGCAAAGGCCGTGCGGCCATTGTCTGCTTCCCCGGTATTTTTTACCGAGGCGGTGCCGAGCAGAAAATCCGCCAATATCTGGTGGACAACAACTATGTCGAAACCGTGATTTCACTTGCGCCCAACCTGTTTTTTGGTACCACCATCGCGGTCACCATTTTGGTGCTGTCCAAACACAAAATCGACACCACCACCCAGTTTATTGATGCAAGCGGCCTGTTTAAAAAAGAAACCAATACCAACGTACTTACTGACAATGATGATGAGCAAAATCCTGGCCATATTCAGCAAATCATGAAAGTGTTCGACAGCAAAAAGAACGTTGAACACTTCGCTATATCTGTGCCTTTTGAAGAAATCATCACCAAGGATTACAACCTGTCAGTAAGCGCCTATGTTGATCCCAAGGACAACAGTGAAGTGATTGACATTATTCAGCTCAATGCCGAACTCAAAACCACCGTCACCAAAATTGACCAGTTGCGCAAGGAGATTGATGCTATTGTGGCTGAGATTGAAGGCGAGGAGGTTGAGGCATGAGCGATATAAGCTATATGGAAAAGCTGCTCGATGGCGTTGAGGTGGAATGGAAGGCACTGGGGAAAGTTATTAAACTAGAAAAAGGTCGGCAACTGAACAAGGAGTTGCTGTCTGAAAACGGACTTTACCCCGCATACAATGGGGGCATTTCACATTCTGGATTTACTGATAACTACAATTACAATGAAAATACAATCATAGTAAGCCAAGGTGGGGCCTCTGCTGGTTTTGTTAATTTTGTTACGTCAAAGTTTTACGCGAATGCCCATTGCTATGTAGTACTACCAATAATTGAAATAGTTGAAAATAGGTATGTTTATCATTTTTTGAAACTTAATCAGGAGAACCTGACTAACAAGCAACACGGTGCAGGCATACCAGCATTACGAATAAGTGAAATTTTAGAGATCCCAATCCCCATCCCGTCCCCCAAAAACCCAGAAAAATCGCTGGAGATTCAATTAGAAGTCGTCCGCATCTTGGATGCGTTCACCGAGCTGACCACCGAGCTGACCACCGAGCTGACCGCCGAGCTGACCGCCCGACAAAAACAATACAACTACTATCGCAATCAGTTGTTGAGTTTTGAAGAAGGGGACGTAGTATGGAAAACCTTAGATAAGCTGGCAGAGAATCTTGATTCGATGCGAAAACCAATCACGAGTGGTTTAAGAGACCCAGGTAATATTCCATACTATGGAGCATCAGGCATTGTCGATTACGTTAAAGACTATATCTTGGATGGGGATTATTTGCTTGTTTCCGAAGACGGCGCAAATTTGGTGGCAAGAAATACCCCAATAGCCTTTAGCATTAGCGGGAAAAGCTGGGTAAACAATCACGCACACATACTCAAATTCGAGACCTACGCTGAGCGAAGATACGTCGAATATTATTTAAATAGCATTGATTTAACGCCGTATATCTCAGGAGCAGCTCAACCGAAACTAAATCAAAAGAATTTGAACAGCATCAGCATTCCAAATCCCCCCCCCGAAGAAAAGAAGCGTATCGTCGCTATCTTGGATAAATTCGATGCCCTAACCAACTCTATCAGCGAAGGCTTGCCACGCGAAATTGAATTGCGCCAAAAGCAATATGAGTACTACCGTAATTTGCTGTTGAGTTTCCCCAAACCAGAGATAGCGGCATAAGATGAATAAGACGCTAACTGAAATAGCTCAGCAACTGAGTACACCTAAAACAGTCAAAAAAACTGTACCTGAAAAAACCAGGGAAGTTACAGAAACTAAACCCGTTCCAAAGGTACAGCTTATTTATGCCTTTAATGGTATGGGTAAAACACGACTGTCGCGGGAGTTTAAACAGCTCATTGCGCCAAAAAACAATAATGCAGAAGACGACGGTGATCAACCTGAGTTGTCGCGCACCAAAATCCTTTACTACAACGCCTTTACTGAAGACTTGTTTTACTGGGATAACGATTTAGCGCTAGATGCCGAGCATAAACTAAAAATTCAGCCCAATTCATTTACCGATTGGATTCTGAAAGATCAAGGTCAAGATCAAAATATCATTACCAACTTCCAGCGCTACGCCAATGAGAAGTTAACGCCGCGATTCAATGAAGAATATAAAGTCAAAGACAAGGACGATAAAGAGATCACTGTAAAGGCTTTCTCGGAAGTGACTTTTTCTCTTGAGCGCGGCGATGATAAACACTCAGGCAATCTGAAAATCTCCAACGGCGAAGAAAGCAATTTTATCTGGAGTATTTTCTACACGCTTCTCGAACAGGTTATTAGCATTCTTAATGTTGCAGAACCCGGTGATCGTGAAACCAACGATTTTGACCAGTTGGAATATGTGTTCATTGACGACCCGGTAAGTTCACTGGATGAGAACCACTTAATTGAGCTGGCCGTCAATTTGGCGGAGTTAATAAAATCCAGCCAGTCAGGCCTGAAATTTATAGTAACAACTCATAACCCGCTGTTTTACAACGTTCTCTACAATGAACTTAACAGCAAAACCTGCTATCTGTTAGAGCGCTTTGAAGATGGCACCTTTGCCCTTGTTGAAAAAAAAGGCGACTCCAACCAGAGCTTTTCCTATCACCTGTATTTAAAGCAAACGATTGAACACGCGATTGCAGAGAATCAGGTGCAAAAATACCACTTTACACTGCTACGTAACCTGTATGAGAAAACCGCAAATTTTCTGGGTTACTCGAAATGGTCGGAACTTTTGCCTGACGATAAACAGGCCTATTTAAACCGCATTATTCAATTTACGAGTCATTCAACTTTATCGAATGAAGCCGTCGCTGAACCAAGTGGGCCAGAAAAGAATATGGTTGCACTGTTACTTAAGCACTTGGTAACAAATTACGGATTTTGGCAGCAGGCAGAAATAAAAGAGAATGCCAATGGATCAGCACTCTAAAATCCTACTGTTTAAAGAGAAGAGCATTCGCAGTTACTGGGACGGCGAACAGGAAGAGTGGTTTTTTTCTGTTGTTGATGTGGTTGCAGCACTCACAGACAGTGCGAACCCCACAGATTATTTAAAGAAGCTGCGCAAGAGGGACGAACAATTAGGCGAGTACGTAGGGACAAATTGTCCCCAGGTAGCCATGCAGTCTGCCACGGGCAAATTGAGAAAGACGCTGGCAGCGACCAACCAGCAGTTATTCCGAGTTATTCAGTCTATCCCCTCTAAAAAAGCCGAACCCTTCAAGCTGTGGTTGGCCGAGATTGCCAACCAGCGTTTAGATCAATTGCAAGACCCAGAATTGTCTATCGAGCAGGCCATGCTGGACTATAAGCGCCTGGGTTACACAGATAACTGGATCAACCAGCGGCTAAAAAGCATAGAGATCCGCAAAGAATTAACCGACGAGTGGAAGAAGCACGGCTTGCAGGAAGGCGGCGAATTCGCCTTTTTAACCGATGTCATTTACAAAACCTGGGCAGGAAAAACCGCCAAAGAATACAAGCAATACAAAGGGCTTAAAAAGGAGAACCTGCGTGACAACATGACCAATAAAGAATTGGTGATGAATATGCTGGCAGAGTTGTCCACCAAAGAGATTTCAGAAGTCGTTAACCCTCAGTCGTTTGCAGAACATGAGGATGTGGCAAAACGTGGTGGCGGTGTTGCCAAAGAAGCTAAACTGAAATTGGAAGCAGAAACGGGTAAAAAGGTTGTCAGCGCACAAAACGCCAGGCAATTGCAGTTATCAAACAAAGGCAAAAAGAATGATTAGCTACACCACGCCCATCGCAGAATCGAACAACTTTATCGTTCTGGATAAATACATCAAGGAATGGCAGGTTTCTGAAAGCTACCAAAGTGAATACGATTTGGAGCGGGAATTTATTCAGGATTTGCAGAATCAGGGCTATGAATATCTCCCCGGCTTAAACTCGCCCGAGAAGCTGCTGGCCAATGCACGCGAGCAGTTGCAATCGCTGAATAACATGCAGTTCTCAGACGGGGAGTGGTTGCGCTTTGTGGAAACCTGGTTGGATAAGCCCAGCGATAGTATCGTCGACAAAACCCGCAAAATTCATGATGACTATATTCACGATTTTGTCTTTGATGACGGGCATATTCAGAACATTTACCTGTTAGACAAAAAGAACATTGCCCGCAATAAAGTGCAGGTGATCAAGCAGTTTGAACAAGCCGGAGCGCACGCCAACCGCTACGATGTGACGGTGCTGGTCAATGGCTTGCCGCTGGTGCAGATCGAGCTGAAAAAGCGCGGCGTTGCCATTCGTGAAGCCTTTAATCAGGTGCACCGTTACAGCAAAGAGAGCCTTAATAGTGCACATTCGCTGTACAAGTATTTGCAACTGTTTGTGATCTCCAATGGCACCGATAGCCGTTATTTTGCCAACACCACTCAGCGCAACAAAAACAGCTTCGATTTCACCATGAACTGGGCGAAAGCCGATAACAGCCTGATTAAAGACCTGAAAGACTTTACCGCCACCTTCTTCCAGAAAAACACCCTGCTCAATGTGCTGCTGCATTATTCGGTATTTGATGTCAGCAACACGCTCCTGGTGATGCGCCCTTACCAGATTGCAGCTACCGAGCGCATTTTATGGAAGATTAAGAGCTCGTATCAAGCAAAAAAATGGAGCAAGCCCGAAAGTGGCGGCTTCATTTGGCACACCACCGGTTCAGGCAAAACCTTGACCAGCTTTAAAGCGGCGCGTTTGGCGACTGAGCTGGAGTTTATCGACAAGGTGTTCTTCGTGGTGGATCGCAAAGATCTGGATTACCAGACCATGAAGGAATACCAGCGCTTTTCGCCGGATAGCGTGAATGGCTCTGACAGCACCGCTGGCCTTAAGCGCAATCTGGATAAGGACGACAACAAAATCATTGTCACCACCATCCAGAAGCTCAACCACCTGATGAAAAGCGAAGGAGACTTGCCTGTTTACAGCAAGCATGTGGTGTTTATTTTTGATGAGGCGCACCGCAGCCAATTTGGTGAGGCACAGAAAAACCTGAAGAAAAAATTCAAAAGGTTTTATCAGTTTGGTTTTACTGGCACACCGATCTTTCCGCAAAACGCCTTGGGGGCGGAGACCACTGCCAGCGTGTTTGGTCGTGAATTGCACTCTTATGTGATTACCGATGCCATTCGCGATGAAAAAGTGTTGAAGTTCAAGGTGGACTACAACGATGTGCGTCCACAGTTTAAGGCGATTGAAACTGAACAGGATGAGAAAAAACTCAACGCGGCAGAAAACAGGCAAGCCTTGTTGCATCCCGACCGAATCAGGGAAATATCCCAATACATTCTGAATAACTTCCGGCAGAAAACCCATCGTCTGCAAGCTGGTGCCAAAGGCTTTAATGCCATGTTTGCGGTGAGCAGTGTGGATACCGCCAAGCTGTATTATGAGTCGTTCAAGCAATTGCAGAAAGAGAGTGATAAGCCACTGAGGGTTGCTACCATCTTCTCGTTTGCGGCCAATGAAGAGCAGGATGCCGTGGGCGATATTCTGGATGAAAGCTTTGATGTATCAGCCATGAACAGCAGCGCCAAAGAGTTTTTAGGCGCGGCTATTGCTGACTATAACGCAGCGTTTAAAACCAGATTTGGCCTGGACAGCAATGGCTTTCAAAACTATTACCGCGACCTTGCCCAGCGCGTCAAAAGTCAGGAAATAGATTTGCTGATTGTTGTTGGCATGTTTTTAACCGGTTTTGATGCGCCGACGTTGAGCACGTTGTTTGTTGATAAAAACCTGCGCTATCACGGGTTGATGCAGGCCTATTCGCGCACCAATCGTATTTATGATGCAACAAAGACCTTTGGCAATATCGTCACCTTCCGAGATTTAGAACAAGCCACCATCGATGCCATTACGCTATTTGGTGATACCAACACCAAAAACGTGGTGCTGGAAAAGAGTTATAAGGAATACATGGAAGGCTTTACCGATGTGGTCACCGGTGATGCCCGACGGGGCTATAGTGAGGTGGTAACGGAATTACAGCAACGCTTCCCCAACCCTGATGAGATTGTTAAAGAGTCCGATAAAAAGGCCTTCGCAAAATTATTTGGCGAATATTTGCGCGTAGAGAACGTGCTGCAAAACTACGATGAATTTGCCAGCCTGAAAGCCTTGCAAAGCCTCGATATGGAGGATGCAGAGGCTGTTGAGGCATTCAAAGCCCATCATTATGTAAGCGACGAAGATCTTAAAGCGTTGCGAGCGATTAAGATGCCAACTGAACGTACAATACAGGATTACCGCTCAACCTATAACGATATTCGCGATTGGCTTCGCCGTGAAAAAGCAGCCTCCGACAAAGAGAAATCCACCATTGATTGGGATGACGTGGTTTTTGAGGTAGATCTGCTCAAATCACAAGAGATCAACCTGGACTACATTCTGGAATTGATTTTTGAGAACAATAAAAAGGTTAAAGACAAAGGAGCGCTGGTTGAAGAGGTGCGTCGGGTGATTCGTGCCAGCCTTGGCAACCGTGCGAAGGAGAGTCTCCTGGTGGATTTTATCAATCACACCGATTTTGACACAATTAATGATAAAGCCACTGTTATTGATGCCTTTTTCACCTTTGCGCAAGCTGAGCAGCAACGCGAGGCAGAAGCGCTTATTAGCTCTGAGCACCTGAATACAGAAGCGGCCAGGCGTTATATCTTAACCTCGCTGAAGCGAGAATTTGCCAGTGACAATGGCACTGAGCTCAACACCATTCTTCCTAAAATGAGCCCCTTAAACCCGCAATACCTGACAAAAAAGCAGAGTGTTTTTCAAAAAATTGCCGCTTTTGTTGAAAAGTTTAAAGGTGTGGGTGGGCAGATTTAGGCGTGCCTGCATGCTGATCGATGGGTAGGAGAAGCATGCATAACAAGTTGCTGCACTCGGATAAATTACTCGCTGCGCTCCTGATTTATGGGTGAGCAAGGCGTTAGGTAAACACAACTGCAATTTCATTAGGAGGTTTTATGGGACTACTGGATGGTGTCCTTGGTAACGCATCGAAAATCGACCCCGCAAAAATTCAACAGGAATTTAGCCAGATTCTTGCGCCGGAAGAACGTGTTGAGCATGCGTATCAACTCATTCGTGACTATTTTGTGTTTACCGACAAACGCTTCGTCTTGGTCGACAAGCAGGGATTGACGGGGAGCAAAGTTGAGTACCACTCAATTCCGTACAAGAGTATTACGCACTTTAGTGTTGAGACTGCCGGCACATTTGATCTTGATGCGGAACTAAAAATCTTGATTTCAAGCACGGCCGCGCCAATTCAAAAGCAATTCAATAAAAAGCTAAGCATCTATGAAGTACAAAGCGTTCTTGCGAGCTATGTCCTCAAATAGCTCGCCTAACCCGGCAGTCCGAGTGAAAAGTCGAATGGTGACTTTTTCTTGAAGACCCTCATTCCAGGCAGGAAGTACACAAAGCAATTCGATTTGGAGAAAAGAAATGAATAAGACTGAGGAAGCAGAACTTATCAACTCGGTGGAAGCTGGTGAATGGTCTTCCGTTGCCGACCTTACCTCTATGAAAGAGAGGTTTATGAAAGCCGCTTCAGAAACGGCTCTCAAAGACTATCGAATTAATGTGAGAATCTCCAAACGTGATGTGGAAGCCCTCAAGACCAAAGCACTTGAAGAAGGTATTCCCTACCAAACTCTTGTTACGAGTATCCTGCACAAATATGTTACGGGAAGAATCATCGAAAAAAAAGAGAAGACATCTGTCTGACATCAAGATCAATTTATTAAAAAGGTTGGGGGACAACGCAACGGCAAAATGAGATGATACAGGTGGCAAGGGTCGCTGGGTGGTCTCGGGAAAGTCTGTATAAGGTTCTCTCCGGGGAAAGAAGTCTGCCACTCAAGGCAGATTTCCAGCAGTTTGTGGAGGAGTATGATGAGTTGGAGAGAAAAACTGAAATAGAAAATTTTTTTGCTTTTTTTGATTACTTTACGATGTATAAGCGGCGCAATTATCTGAAAATTTGAATTCTCTGTATCATCCATGATAATTCAATTATAGGATCTGAATTATGCCTTTTCTCCAAGTAAGAAATATTCCT
>CAJAAV010000225.1 GCA_903937835.1 uncultured Chlorobiaceae bacterium
GTAGCATGGCATGCCTCCTTTTTACAAGATTTTCTTGTAAAAATAGCAAACTATACTATGAACATCAAAATTAATTATTTATAAGTGACGTTGTAGGGCTAAGGCTGGTCGACGAGATACCTTTCAATCCAAGGGTTTTGAGCTCTCTGGAAAGCTTGTCGATAAGACGTTTGCCATAGAGTTCTGCACGTTCGGCGCCGCCCTGCTCAAACTCTACAATGTACCACCCGAAGAGCCAGTTCCGGATCACCAGGGAGGTATCGACCGACCGGGCGGCTCTCTGCTGCAACTCGTGGTGGGTCTCTTTGAAGAGAGCAAGTAACTGTTGATAGTTCATAGGGTTCTTGGGTTACCAGTCTGCGTTCAGATACTTTTTGAGCTGCCCCGGATTCAGCACCTCATAAGCGATGATACCCCTCTTCTGCAAGGGGACGATGTTTTTGCCGACACCGTCGTCAAGCTTGGGGTCGTAGCCTTCGGAGAGCAGTTCGTCAATTTTTTTCCTGAGGTTCTCAATCTCCTTGAGCTGATGGAAAATGGTATCCTTCTCCTCTTCAGCCTGTGCGCTTTTCTCGCCGAGCAGGTCCGACTGCCGATTGCGCAGCGCAGTCTCACGTTTTTCAATATAGACCGACTTGAGGGTAAAGAGCTTGTCGCGACTCCACTTGTAGATGATAATGAAGGCATCAAATCCCTGACGCGGCCCGGAGGTGATGTGCCAGATGAAAGGGGTCTTGGGCAGGTACATGAAGAGGTTGAGGTGATCGGAAAGGTCGGCAAAAAAGTTGTTGTTGATGTAGTCGTTAATCTCCTTGCCAAGAATGGTCGGGAAAGCGGCAAACTGCGCTGAAGTGAGCCCTTTCTCCTCAAACTTCTTTTCAATGCGGTCAATCAGAATCTCTTCTCCGCTGTTGCGCACCAAGGGGACAATGCCGTCGTCGTCCTCGTTGAGAATTTCGCGGATAAGGTCGGCAAGGAACTCCATCGCAATGTTTTTTGCCCGCTGCTGCGGCAGCACTCCGCTTTTTTTGAAGAGGTACCAGACATTGACGGGGTTGATCTGGTTCGTGATGCAGAACTCTTCGAGGTCGTTGTTGCTCTTGTAGAGCGTATCAAACTTGGCGGTGAGGTCGGCAATCTCCTGCCCGCTCATGGTCATGGTGGGCAGGGATTCAATGAAATCAAGGATTTTTTCAAGCGGGAACTCTGCCGTGGCCTCTGTTTCGCTCAGATACGCTGCGCGGGCTTCGGGAAGTACAGGGAGACCGCCGATGGATTCGCCCTCTTTGGCGAGCACCATTGCCTTGTCTTCAGGGGTGAGTTCGTAGACCTCGAAGATCTTTTCGTTGATGATTGCTTCGTTGAGCAGGACTTGTGTGAGGAGGTGGTTTTCGTAAGAGAAAAACGTTTGCGCTGCTAACTCAACCCTACTATTCTTATACCTTATAATAGGTTGATGATTGAAATGAATCTCAATGAGGCTGAAACTAAGAACATATTTTTCAATATCTATATTCCTGTTAGACAATCTAACAACAAACTGCTGTAAAATAGGATTCGGAGCAATAAACGGAACTCTTTCTATATCACCTTTCTGAACATTAACTGTTGGATTGAGACATGATACCATGTATTTAACCAGCGCAGAATTGACAAATGCTAACAAATATGAAATGTTATCAAGATTTTGTCTGGGCGTAATAGAAGAGCCACCATTATCACAAATATACCCTTTTGGCAAATATCTAAATGAAGTGCCTTTAGATCCGCTGCCAGAGTAAGTAATCCCTTCCTTAAAAAAGGCGTTTTTATTTCGAAGATTAGATCTTGGGTCATTTTTTATAGCGTATCCGTTATCTTTCCAGTATATTTTTAACCATAAATTTCCATACCATTTTTTAAATGGACCTCCCTTGGAATAGTTATTCTTGTCTTCTCTTTCAGAAACAAAATTTTCAAGAGCTGCGAGAGCATACTCTTTCTTGAATTTCTCCTGTGGAGTACGGGTA
>CAJAAV010000226.1 GCA_903937835.1 uncultured Chlorobiaceae bacterium
CCAACGAAGGTTCCTGTAGTTCAATGCAAGAGCCCAAACTAGGATCACGCTGCCTTTATGCCGGACACCGCTTGGCCAGTAAACAGGTTTCCGCCAAACTTTTCCTGAATCAACAACTCTACTCAGTTTTGATGTCATCTGTTACTTTCGACACGTTTACGGCAGTTCACTTGTGTTCGTCTTCCTTGGTTCACACCTGCCATCTTTACGATGACTTTTCCGTAATGCTCACGACGAGAGCTTTTGACCAACGCCGCTTACGGTGGTTTGCACCCTGCTCCTGCAAGCCGAGTGCGAAGGGCCTACCTTCATCTCTTGCACTGCTTTCTACAGCGCACAATCATTCCGTAATATCGAGTTATTTACGTATGCCGTTGAGTGTCATGCCTTGTTTTACTAAGGAATCAATTTCTGATGAGCGTTTATCATAGAGACAACTGCATTGGTAAGTAGTTCAACGACATTCCAATGTGGCCAGCTTGCAAGCTTCACGCAGTGTAATGATAAAAAATATCAGGCTCAATATCAAAAACTGGGGAGCTTTGAGGGTGGAAACATGAAACGCCAGCGGCACAGCGGATGACTTCACCCAGTGGAAACAGCACTATGCCGAGCTGGAGCTCGGCGTTCCCGGGGATAGATGCGGGATTTGAAAGCAGGATAAATGCCTATACTACTAACGTCAGCAATAGGTCAACTATTTTATAAGACCCGATTTTACTCTGAAGGGACTACTTTTTATGATTGACGGCATTGGCTTCGGTATAAAAAAGAGTTTTTTGAGCAAATGAATATTGATTACTTTGCTGTCGGTAGAGTTTAGTGAGGTAGACAAGCGTAGCCTTGTCGTGAAATTTATTGAGACCATGAATATGCAAACCATCCAAAAGCCAACCCGAGACAATGCCTTTTCAATGCTGAAGGCAAAGAGCAGCAACAAAAAAGGTAAATCTGGTTGCACAATGACAAAGTCAATGAGCACTGGCAAGGGAGACACTTCTGGTTGCGAAAAGTTAAACCGACCACTCCATTCAAGCCCGACTGAAGCGGTCAATCGATCGGTACAATCTGAACTCGACCTCCCCATTCTTCGAAAAATGTCGGTGAACATTCGACTCTCACAACCCATTCGGTTTGAGCCTGTTGAGGATAACAATGGATTCATCTGAATGAGCGACTTTGCGTGGTATTCCAGGATGTCATATTCAAGTGATCTTACGCAAGGAGACCTCTTGATGCAGTGCCCGATTCCGTTTCCAAACGCTTCGATGTACAAAGCAATTCTTGAAAATGAAGCTACCGCAGAGGAACCTGTCGATATCAAGACTGGAAACTTGGTGGTACTCTCTCAAGCTTGCGACCTTGTCAATGAAAAATTGGACACTGTGGTGCTCTGTCCTTATTGGCCTCTGACCGAAATCATGAAAACCAGTGAATACTTCAAAAGCAAAAACGGGAAAGAGAGTCTTCGGCAAGGCAAGGAACCAGCATACCATTTACTGAACCGATATACATCCAGTGAGATTGAGATCGATTATTCCGTAGTGGATTTCCATCGGATATACACCCTTCCAAAAGATTACTTAAAGGCATTTACCATCACGCAGGCTCACAGACTCAGGCTGCTGCCTCCATATCGAGAACATTTGTCTCAGGCGTTTGCACGTTATTTTATGCGTGTGGGATTGCCTGTTGATATCGATAAAGAGGAAATCAAAAAAATAGCTGTGTCCTGACCCAAGTGCCATAATCAATAACAACAACGACCTGAAAAAGATGCTCCCCCGCATCCCCTTCGTCGAAGAGACCCGCGACTTCTGGAGCTTCAGCAAAGCTGGCAGGGAACTCGCCAACCTCCATCTCAACTACGAAACCGTCCCACCCTCCCAGGAGGTCACCGTCACCGGCGCCGAAACCGGCCACTTCACCGTCGAAAAAATGCGCTTCCCCAAAAAAGGGCAGAAAGAGACCATCATCTACAACAGCGCCATCACCATCCAAAACATCCCCGCCAAAGCCTGGGAATACACCGTCAACGGCAAAAGCGCCATCGAATGGATCATGAACGCTACCAAATCACCACCCACAAAGAGAGCAGCATCACCAACAACCCCAACGACTGGGCTAAAGAGGTCGGCAACCCCCGCTACATTCTTGACCTACTGCTGAGCGTTATCAGCGTGAGCGTGCAGACCGTGGAGATTGTGGAGGAGTTGCCGGAGCTGAAGTTTGAATGAAGAATTAATCCAACATCAATAACAAAAACATTGACAGCCATGATGAACAAACTACTTGTGTTTTTTATTTCTGCAGTCCTGCTGTTCGGATGCGCAAAAAAAACTGAAGCTCCTGTACAGGCGCCAGCGGCAGAAGCACCTCCAGCGCCAGCGGCAGAAGCGCCTCCAGCACCACCCGCAGCAGAAGCACCAGCACATGCAGCAGAATCTGCACCAAGACGGTGGTCTTCAGATGCTCAAGGAGTAAAAGCCATAGAAAAATTGAGCGTACATTTTTCACGGCAACTACTTACCAACAACACTTCTGAGCCAGCAACAGCAGCACAACAAGCACAGAAACCTGCAGAAAATCAAGTTGTTGCAGCAACAACAAAAAACGCATTTGATGTAATTGATGAACAACTTAAGAAAATGTCATTTGGCAACATTGCGTTCAATACTCCAAAAACAATCAATATTGACAGTACAAAAACGATCCAGTTAAAACTTGACTTAAAAAAGTCCATTGACGAGTTAAAAAACACCATGAACAGTCAAGAGGGAAAAGCCGGAGCACAAATCAAGGTTTCTAACCAAATGGAGGCTCGTTTAACAGGCCAGAACTTTTCTATAACACCGTTAACACCTGAAACTCAAGCCATATCAAGTAATGAAACCACTGAGTGGATGTGGAGAGTTAAACCAACTGCAGAAGGAAACCAGGATTTGAATTTAACATTGTCAGCTATTCTTGATGTCAATGGTAAAGCCATGCCTCGAAAAGTAGAGGTTTTCGTGAAGGTGATAGAAGTAAAAGTAACTGCATATCAAAAAATCCAATTATTCGTTGAAAAAAATTGGCAATGGTTGTGGGCAACTCTCGTTATACCAATTGCAGGCTGGTTATGGAAAAAGAAAAAATAGGCTGCTTGATAAGCCCATCACGACAGCTATCAATCAACCATGAATAGCGGTGATGGGATAGGCCGGAAACGTGAAACGCCAGCGGCACATCGGCGACTTCACCCAATGGAATCAGCACGATGCCTACCAGTCAGCCTTCGAACACCTCTTGCGGGATTTGAAAGCATGATGCGCTTAATATTGGTGCCGAGCTGGAGCTCGGCGTTCCCGGGAGGGTATGCGGAATTTGAAAACAGACGACAATATGCCGTCAGGCCTGACATTTCCGTTGGCAGCACTGCTTTTATGTTTGACCAAATTATCTATACCTTTTTTGTACTTTTCAGGGTCAGTTAACCTCGCAAGTGTTTAACAAAAAGAAGAACACCTTATCCAACATGAGCACAATTTCTATTGCTGACATTCTTGAACTTCCAGTGCAGGAACGCATTCGACTCGTTGAGCTTATCTGTGATAGCATTGCAGCACTGCCTGAAGCCGTGGAGATTTCGCCTGCGCTCAAGGCTGAGCTTGAAACACGCCTTGCGGAGTTCGAAGCAAACCCTGAAGCTGGCTATTCCTGGGATCAAGTGAAATCACACCTTAATGATGGCTCATGGCGTACCGTCTGAAGTTCTCTGCACGAGCGTTACGTGAAACTGGTGAAGCTCAAGAGTGGTACGAATTACAGAACCCCGGCCTTGGTGATGAATTTATGGCCGCAATGGAGTTACAGCTAAAACGGCTTGAGCAAGCTCCGTTACTTTATTCCGAGGTTATCCCAAATGTCCGCCGCGCTCTCCTTCCCCGCTTTCCTTACGGTTTATTTTATGTAGTGCGGAGTAATTTTGTACACATTTTGGCGGTATTACATGATGCTCGAAATCCGGGTTGTTGGCCCCAAAAACGTTAGACATCATCCATGATTATCCTCAACACCAGCACCGGCACTCTACTGCCTCTTGCGGGATTTGAAAGCCTGACACGCTGATATTTGTGCCGAGGGAACGCTCATAACGACATAAACTTTGGAGAGCAGTTCGGTGAGTCCCCAGCTTTACACTGTATCCTCGTTTTATGCCGAGCTGGAGCTCGGCGTTCCCGGGGATGCGGGATTTGAACGCAGGATCTGTGATCATTTCGTTAATGCCAACGATATGACCCACTGTTGGATGAGTAACAAAGCAACCCATTAAAACCTTGCTTTTTTCGCGACAAGTGTCGATACAGCGACATGATGCCAGCTTATTCAGCCCAAGTCACTGATTTCAACAATTGGTTCACCCGAACGGATGAGTTCCACATCAACCCAGATGATCATGCGGCAATGACAGGGTGATTGAGCTTCTGACTTGCATATTTGAGTGCAGCA
>CAJAAV010000227.1 GCA_903937835.1 uncultured Chlorobiaceae bacterium
CAGTTTGCCTGGGCTTACTCAATATTCGAATGGAACGGGCTATTTCACCGATCCATACAAGGATCCAGACAACAGACCTCGGGATCGCAACAATACGACTGTTTTGACTCGATGGAACCACCATTTCAATGGTACTGACGGTACTGCTCGGCTTTCATGCCGTTACTACACCGACACTTTCGGTATACGAGCGCATACGCTTGGTGCTGAATATGTTCAGCCGCTGCAGAATGGCTGGACGCTTATTGATTCCGGAATGGTTTGAGAATCTTCGGAGTTGCCCAAAAATGTCAAATCTCACAACGGTAATTACACCTTATATCCCCATTCTCTTTCCGAATATCTGCCTTGATCTTTGTCTTCGGATTGATCAGCTCCTGTAAAAGCGCAGTGAAGGTGCCGAGATAGAAGTTTCCGACAACTGGCTGGGTTGGAAAAGTGACCTTCACCGATATTTCTGGTGGCCGTGTCATCGTGTAGGCGAACTCGCCGCTTCCTGCAAATGTCCAGGCATTTTTACTGATGGCAAAGAGGAAGAGCTGGAATGCCGGGCGTGGCGGAAGAAGTTTTACGAATTTCTGGAAGATGCCGGGGATGCGGACTTTCAGAAGGTATCGGGCCGTCCGTTCTCCGGACTCTTGCAGGATTCTGGAGGTCGCTGTCTCGCCGATCTCTTTTTGCAGCGCACCGACAAGTGTGTGAAATTTTGCCTCTTCGACCATCTCTTTCGGCAGGTTTCCGACAAGATATCCCTGGCCGATTTTGCTCAGCATTTTTTCAGCTTGACTTTTGCCGTAGGTCGCCTCAAGAGCGGCAACGGTCTGTATAATGGAATTGGGGCCTATCCTGGCGGGTGTATTCATCAAAAATTAGTTTTGGTTTACCGGGAAGTCTTGATAGTGATATCGATATTTCTTGTAGTCCATCGGGCACGTACCGTTACTTTTTCAGGATAAAATCCGAATGGTTGGGCTGGTTGAAACGGCTCGATGGAGCCAGGGTTCCATTGCTGTTCAGGATCAGGCTTTTTATTGCCATAAGGAACATGGGCGCTGACAATATAGCTGCCGGGAGGAAGTTTATCGAAAGAGTAGTGAAATGTTCCTTTTCGGTCGCGAGTGGCGGTTGTACTGTACGATCCTGCAGAACCCGATGCTTCAATAATAACGTATTTCCCGGAGGTAACGCATGTTCCCGAGATGCTTCCGGTTTCAGCCGCTGCTGGCGCCTTGCTGACTGGTAGAGATTGAGCTCCTCTGTCCCTTCCTGAAAACCTGAAGAGTAGATCTGAAGATCCGGCGGGAACAAGCGCCATACTGCTCAGGCCAATCTCTTCCTCGCCCATGGTATAGCGCAAGTCATTGTTTCGATCATTAATCGCAATAATCCTGTATGATCTGGCTGCTATGTGCCTGAAAGAGAAAACTCCGGAGGGATCTGCCTGTATAAGGTAATCCGGCTCTCTGGCCAGCAGTTTTCCGCTTTCTGCGCTTTCAGGATGTTCGGCAAAAGCGAGTATCAGCGCATTTGTGGCGGGAGAACAGTCATTGTTGATGACCTTTCCTTTGATTGTTCCGCTATCGATCACTGCACCTGTGGAAAATGCCATGGTATAAGGAGCTGGCAAGGTTTGTCCCCGGTTATCCCTGAGATTCTTGTCGAGGGTGAGAATATAGGTTGTGTTTTGTTGCAGAGGTCTGTCCAGACTCAGTATCGTGTTTTTTGCGTCAACGGTAATATCGTATCCTCCGACAGAGGGAGTAACGTTGAGTGCCTTGAGCAATTGCCGTGCGGTAACGTAGTGGTTGAAGGTCAGGCGAATCGTTTTTGTTGAAACATTAACGGTCGATGGAGCAGGATCGGACAATAGTACCTGCAACGGCGTCGTATCGGCTACTCCTCCCGAAGGTGGTCGATCGGAAGCACAACCCCCAACAAGCCACAGCAGGAGAATGAGGAGCACGCGCATGGTGCGGGAGGTACTCTGCATGAAAATCCTTCAGTTCTGTGGTGAGAGAGGCTTGATTGTATCTGACCGTGAAAATTCGTAAATTAGAAACTAATGTGGTTCTATGAAAGTTTTTCATAAAAAATTCTAGATTGGTTGTCATATAGATGTCCAGACGAAATTTCAAAGTTCTTTATGTCTCAGGTGAAGTCTCTCCTTTTGTAAGAATCAGCCCGCTTGCTGATTTTATGGCATCTTTTCCTCAAGCTATTGAGGAAGAAGGGTTCGAAGCGCGTATCATGATGCCTAAATACGGGACAATCAATGACAGGAAGTTCCGGCTGCACGATGTTTTGCGTTTGTCAGACATTGAGGTTCATCTCAAGGAAAAAATTGACTTGCTGGATGTCAAAGTGACGGCGTTGCCTTCAAGCAAGATCCAGACATATTTTCTCTACAACGAAAAATATTTCAAGCGTAACGGTCTTTTTACTGACATATATAATGGAAGCGATCTGAAAGGAAACGTTGAAAAGGTGGTTTTCTTCAATGTTGGTGTGCTCGAAACCCTGCAGCGGCTGGGGTGGAAGCCTGACATTATTCACTGCCATGACTGGCATGCAAGCCTTATTCCCCTTCTTTTGAAAACGGTTTACGCTTCCAATGATTTTTTCAGGGATGTAAAGACAGTTTTTACTATTCACAATATTTATCGTCAGGGTATTCTGCCATACAAGGCATTCCAGCGGCTGCTTCCTGATGAGGTCTGTTCCGCTCTGTATTGCAACAACGATGATGTGAATTTGCTCTATACCGGCGTCGAACATGCCGACCTTCTTACGACGACGTCGAAAAGTTATGCCGAAAAGATTGTGCATGATGGTCCTCAGACTTATGGGCTCGGTCGTGTTCTTGGAGAGTATCAGACGAAATTTTACGGTATTCTTAACGGTATCGATATCAGGCAGTGGAATCCGTCGACCGACAAGCTCATCAAGAAGCGTTACAGTATTGAGCATATAGAGGGCAAGCTTGACAACAAAAAAGCGTTGCTTCTGGAAGCGGGACTTCCATACCGTGAAGGTGTGCCTGTGGTGGGCGTGATTGCTAATTTTGACGAGTTTCAGGGTGCAGATCTTCTGCAGCAAAGCCTTGAACAGCTTGCAGCGCTCGATATTCAGCTCGTGATCAGTGGTTCAGGTGACAAGAATTATGAAAAAGTCTTTCAGGATTTTGCCCTGGAGCATCCCGAACAGGTGAGCGTTCAGACCGAATATTCCGATGCTAATTTTCATTTGGCCATTGCCGGGCTTGATATTCTGCTTATGCCGGGCATGATTGAATCGTGCGGTATGATTCAGATGTTTGCCATGAGCTATGGAACGATACCGGTGGCTTATGCTGGTGGCGGGATTGTTGAAACCATAGAGGATCATGGCGAAGAGAGTGGGTCAGGATTTATTTTTTATGATTATACCAACCATTCACTTGTTGACAAGCTGCAGGAGGCTCTCGAATGTTTTTATGACGAGGAGAGCTGGCTGCGGATTGTAACCGAGGCTATGACCCGCGATTTTACCTGGAAAAACTCGGCAGAAGAGTATGACCATTTGTACCGTGAACTTCTTGAAGAATAGGTGGTTATGGCGCAAACAATAAAGGTTCTCTTTCTTGACCGTGATGGTACAATAAATAAGGATACAGGCTCTTATATCGCATCGAGAGAGCAGTTGCAGCTTATTGATCGTGCTGATGAAGCCATCGCGCTTGCAAGGAGTGCCGGTTTTCTGATTGTTATCGTCAGCAATCAGGCGGGTATTGCCAGAGGGATAGCTACCGTCGAACAGGTTGAAGAGGTGAACCGCTATCTTAATGAGCTGCTTTCGGCCAAAAATGCAGGGTTTGACCGCTGCTATTACTGTCCCTTTCATCCAGAATACCCTCATCCGGAGTATGACCGTTTCGTGGATTTTCGGAAACCGGCAACGGGAATGGTTGAGCTTGCCATCAATGATTTTTTGGCTGAAGGTCTCATTGTCGACAGGGGTGCATCGTTTTTTGTCGGAGATAAAACGATTGATGTTGAGTGTGGTCTGCGTGCCGGACTCAGGCCGGTTCTGGTAAGGACCGGTCATAATGAGGAGGAACTCTGTTTGGCGCGGAACATTGTTCCTGAATTTGTGGCTGACGATCTCTATCAAGCTGTGACGGAGTATATCCTTGCCTCTTCCTGATGCTGTTTCTTGCTTTCATGTCAGCCTTTTCAGGTTATGCTGACTCTCTATGTGCATATTCCATTCTGTAAATCGCGCTGTTCCTACTGTGATTTTTACCTTGTAACCCGACAGGAGCATATCGCCGCTTTTTTTGAGGCTCTTTCTCTTGAATGCGCATCCCGATCGGCTGATCTGAAAGGAAGAACGGTTGGTGCCATTCATTTCGGGGGCGGTACTCCTTCCATAGTTCCCGTGCACTATCTTGCCAGATGGCTTGACGACATTGCCGCGCTCTGTACGTTTGCTCCCGATATTGAAATAGCGCTTGAAGCCAATCCTGAAGATCTCTGTTGCACAAAAATGGATGAGCTCCGGGCGGCGGGTATAACGAGGCTCAGCATTGGCCTTCAGTCTTTTAGCTCCGAAAAGCTGCGGGCGCTTGGTCGTGCGCATACGGCGCTTGAATCACTCCAGGTCACCGCCGGGGCGCTTCAGAGGTTTGACTCAGTGAGCATTGACCTGATATGCGGAGTTTCCGGCGAGGATCTGCCGATGTGGGAAGCTGATCTCAATGCGGCTCTGGCGCTGCGGCCTCACCATATTTCAGTCTATATGCTCTCGGTTGAGCCGAAAACCCTTTTGCATTGGAAGATCTCGAAAGGCATACTGACTGTTCCGGACGAAGCCGCGCAGGCAACCTTCTATGAAACAGCGATCAGAGAAGTGGCGCTGCAGGGGTACAGCCATTACGAAGTCTCCAATTTTTGTCTGCCGGGCCATCATTCCCGATACAATCTTGCAAGCTGGCGGCGCGAGCCATACCTTGGCTTTGGCCCTTCTGCACACAGCTTTCTTGTTTCTGAAGAGTGCGAGATCCGTGCGGCCAATGTGTCAAGCCTGACTCGTTATATTGCCGCTCCCGAAAATGCTGTGGTGTTTCGTGAAGAATTGTCGGATACAGAGCGGTTTACTGAACAGGTTTTTCTTTCGCTGCGAATAAACAGCGGTCTTGATGTTGAGTTTTTGCGAAAAGAAAATAAATTGGGGCAGGGCCTTTCACAGACTCTTGATCTTTTTGTAGAGAAAGGCTGGATACAGCAGCAGGCGGGGCTTCTTTACCTGACCGAAAAAGGTTTTTTGTTTGCCGATTTTATTGCAGAGGCTCTTATTTTTGGATAATCAAAGTTACAATCAGCGCACGTTTCACCCATGACACACCGGACGATTAACCGCACTCTTTCTGCTCTTCTTTTTCTTTTTGCTGAAGTTTTATATCTCTGCACCATGGCTCCCACCTTTTCGTTCTGGGATTGCGGGGAGTTTATTGCCACAGCCTTTACACTTGGAATTCCACATCCTCCCGGATCGCCGCTCTTTCTGCTGCTCGGTCGTCTCTTTTCCATGATTCCTTTTTTCAGTGATACCGGTGCACGGGTTAACCTGATCAGTACTTTCGCCAGCGCAGCAACCATCATGTTGACCTATCTCGTCACGGTGCGGTTGATTATCCTCTACAGAAAAAGTGAGCCTGAACTCTGGAGCCCGGCTGAAAAAATATCGGGCTACGGTGGAGCTGTTATCGGGGCGCTTGCCCTTGCCTTATCGGACAGTTTCTGGTTTAACGCTGTTGAAGCTGAAGTGTACGCTCTTTCATCGCTTTTTACGGCACTGGTGCTCTGGCTGATTCTCCGCTGGTATGAGGAGGATCCAAAACCCGGACATGAACGCTGGCTGCTGCTCGTCATGTATGTCATAGGGTTGTCGATCGGGGTGCATCTGCTCAGCCTGCTTGCAGTATTTGCCGTTGCTTTGCTCTACTACTTTAAAAAGTATGAGGTGACCTTTAAATCCTTCGCACTGCTCATTCTTTCATCGTCCGGCCTCTTTTTCCTGATTTATATCGGCATCATCAAGGGGCTTCCGATGTTGCTGCAACTGACCTCATGGTGGGGATTTCTTCTTTTTCTCGTGGTACTCGGCTATGCTGTCTGGTATTCACACACGCATCGCAAAGCGTTCCTGAATACCATCCTGATGTCGCTGTTTCTCATCATTATCGGGTATACATCCTACGGCATGATTTTTGTACGGGCGCAGGCAGGGCCGCCGATCAACGAAAACAATCCTTCGACCTCAGAGACCTTTTTTTCTTATCTCAATCGCGATCAGTACGGTGATATGCCACTTTGGCCGAGACGCTGGTCGCCGGAGCCGGTGCATCAGTATTACTACCAGCAGTATTCAAGCGATCTCGACTATTTTCTCACCTACCAGATGCAGAAGATGTACTTTCGCTATTTAGGGTGGCAGTTTATAGGACGTGAGCATGATATGGAAGGGGCCGGAGTCGACTGGTCGGTGCTTTGGGGTATCCCTTTTCTTGTGGGGCTTGTTGGAGCGATAACCCATTTCAGGCGCGACTGGAAGATGGGACTGGTTGTGACTGCGCTCTTTGTGCTGACCGGTGCCGCACTTGTTATCTATCTTAACCAGACTGAACCTCAGCCAAGAGAGCGGGATTACAGTTATGTCGGCAGCTTTTTCGCCTTTGCTCTCTGGATAGGAATCGGAATTGAAAGCATTTGGCATTGGTTTGGTGAGAGGCTGAAACTGAGCGGTCGCAAAAACCAGATGATTCTTGCCGGGCTGACAGTCGCTACAGGCCTCTTTCTCATAAACGGAAGGATGCTGCAGGCCAACTATCGGATGCACGACCGTTCGGGTAACTATGTTCCGTGGGACTGGGCCTGGAATATGTTGCAAAGTTGTGAAAAAGATGCCATTCTTTTTACCAACGGCGATAACGATACCTTTCCTTTGTGGTACCTGCAGGAGGTCGAACGTATCAGAACCGATGTGCGGGTGGTTAACCTGAGTCTTGCCAATACAGGCTGGTACCTTGATCAGTTGAAAAACAGCAGCCCACGCGGAGCAAAACCCGTTGCCTTCAGTTTAAGCGACGGAGAGATTGCCAGTATTACCTATGTCCCTATTGATTCAGTTGATGCAGTGCTTCCTTCATCACCAATCCGTCAGCAGCTTTTGCGTGAGTCACGACTTTCTGGCTTTTCGCTGCCTTCCGAACCGCTCGACACCATGACCTGGTTGCTGAAGCCCGGATTGACCTATGATGGACAGGGATATCTCCGTCCGCAGGATATTGCTGTATATGAGATTCTGATGAGCAACTTTGCCCGTCGCCCGATCTATTTCGCCTTGACGGTCGATCCCGAAAGTATGATCGGGATTGAAAACTATCTGCGTCTTGACGGCCTTGCCTACAAGGTAGTGCCGATTAAAAGTGCAGATCCTATGAGCTATGTTGATTCGGCGCGACTCTACAGGAGCCTGATGAACGTCTATCGTTACCGGAACCTCAATAACGCCCAGGTTACTCTTGAAGAGACTTCACGAAGGCTTTGCAGCAATTACTCCCCCCTGTTTGTCCGACTTGCCCTTGAACTGGCCACGGATCCAGAGGGAACACTTCCCATAAAAGATGCCTCGGGTGCAGAGCGGAATGTCCGGCGCGGAACACTTGCACTGCAGGTACTTGACACTTCTGCAAAACTTCTGCCTCTTGCCCAATATCCTCTTAATCCTGAACTTGCCGGTTCGACCATCGCTCTTTATGTACGTCTTGGCGAAAAGCAGAAAACCTCTGTGTATATTAATTATCTTGAGCAGTTAGGCGTCCATAGCTCGCCAGCTTCTGACCCTCGCCTTTTTTATGTTCTTGCCAAGGCGTATCGGGATATTGGTCGCAACGATGAGTCGAAACGGATTATCCAATTGCTTTCCCGTGAGCTGAAGGAGCCTGCGTTGGTAGAAGAGTTTGAAACAATGAAGAAATAAATATTATGCAGACCACAATTCATCCAACTGCCGTTATCGGTCAGAGCGCCGTTCTTGGTGAAGGCGTTACGGTCGGTCCCTACACTGTCATTGAAGACGATGTAGAAATAGGTGATGGCACCAGGATATGGCCCCATGTTCATATAGCATCCGGTGCGCGGATCGGCAGCGAATGCAAGATCTATTCTGGAGCAGTGCTTGCCACTGATCCTCAGGATCTCAAGTTTTCCGGAGAGAAGACCTGGCTTTATGTTGGCGACAGAACGGTGATCCGGGAATGTGTTACCCTTAATCGTGGCACAAAAGCGAGTGGTAAAACAGTTATCGGCTCCGACAATCTTTTTATGGCTTATTCGCATGTTGGTCATGACTGTGTCATCGGTAATCATGTTGTTGTCGCCAATTGTGTTCCCTTTGGGGGCCACTGTGAGGTTGGCGACTATGTTGTTATTGGGGGGCTGGCCGCAGTGCATCAGTTTGTTCGTATCGGGCGTTTTTCAATGATTGGGGGACTCTCAAGAGTTACGCTTGATGTTCCACCGTTTGTCATGGCTTCTGGCAATGAAACTTTCCGTTTTGAGGGTCTTAACAGTATTGGACTTAAACGGAGAGGATTTGGTTCGGAGAAGATAACCCTGATCAAGGATGCCTACCGGATTATCTTTCAGTCAGGGCTCCTGCTTGCCAACGCTTTGGAGAAGGTAAAATCGGAACTTTCTCATGAATCGGAAATTCATGAGATTCTGGACTTTTTCGCATCAGGTACTCACGGCAGAAAATTTATCAGACCGTTCAATCATCAGTAAATTAAATGTTACAGTATGTCTCGATGGGCAATTGGTATAGATCTTGGCGGAACGGCAATCAAGGCTGCGGTTGTTGATAAAGAGAGTGGAATTCTGACTGACAGCAGGATTTTCACCGATACAGCATTGGGCCCCCAAGGGATTGTCAGGCAGCTTGCGGCAATTATTGCTGATCTTTATCGAGCGGCATCCCGGACAATTGATCCCCTCAATTTTGCTGGCGTTGGACTGGGAGCCCCTGGAGCGGTTGATACAGAGAGGGGAGTGCTGAGCTATCCACCAAATCTGCCTGGTTGGTCCATCTTTCCCTTGCGTGATGAACTGCTAAAATGCCTGAAGGAAGAGGAGCAGCTTTCGATGCAGGTTATTCTTGATAATGACGCAAATATGGCGGCTTTTGGTGAAGCTGTCTATGGTGCTGGCCGGGAGTTCCGGGATTTTCTTATGGTGACCCTCGGTACTGGAGTAGGTGGAGGGATTGTGCTGAACAGAAAACTCTATCGCGGAGCTCATGGTACTGCAGGCGAAGTCGGCTTCATGATTCTTGACTTTGAAGGGCCAGCGCTTCATGCCGGTATACGGGGTACTCTTGAAAGCCTTATCGGAAAAAAGGCAATTCTGGCACTTGCACGTCGTATGATTGATGCGAGTCCTTCGGGTTCCTCTGTCGGTAAATTGTGTAACCATGACTATACCCGCCTTTCGCCGCGCCACCTTGAATATGCCGCCCATGAAGGAGACAAAGTTTCCCTTGCGGTCTGGGAAAGAGTTGGCACCATTCTCGGTGTGGGGCTTGCAAACGTTACAGCGCTCATGGATATCAGAAAATTTGTTATTGGCGGCGGGATTTCAGCCGCAGGAAATCTTATATTTGTTCCTGCACTCAATCAACTCAGGCAGTCCATGCTTCCTACCATGCATGAAGATCTTGAGCTTGTGCCAGCTTTTCTTGGCAACAAGGCGGGAATGTATGGCGCTGCCGCCTTATGCTTCGGCTAACCATAAAGAGAGTTTGCCATGCGAGAACAACTGCTTCACCTACTTTTTCCTTATGTTTGTCTCGTCTGTCAAAAACTTCTTCTGCCAGATGAAGAGTATTGCTGTAGTTCCTGCAAGGAGACGTTTGATCCATTCAGAACTCCTTCAGAGGCAGAAAATGTTTTGCGCCAAACCATTGTTTCCCACTTTGGAGAGCATTTCCCGTTTGAGCGTGGTTGGTGTCGTTACCAGTTTCACAAGAAAAGTGCACTGCAGCAGGTGCTTCACTCTATGAAATATGAAGGGCTTTTTAATCTTGGTACAAGTTTCGGCCGTCAACTGGGCGAGTGGATGCTCTCTGAGGGAGATATCGGCGATATAGAGTGTATTGTGCCTGTTCCGCTTCACCGTCTTAAAAGAACTGAACGATCTTATAATCAGTCAGAAAAAATCGCCGAAGGTCTTGCTCAATCGTTGAAGCGACCGGTACACTCCGGGCTCCTTGTCAGAAAACGGTATACCGTATCGCAGACAGGACTTTCTGTTGAGGGGCGAAAAACAAATTCCGAAGGTGCATTTCTGGCGGCAAAAGATGTTCGTGGTTGTCACGTGCTTCTGGTTGATGATGTTGTCACAACAGGAGCAACCATGGCGGCGGCCGCACAGGCGTTGCGCGAGGGCGGGGCTGAAAAAGTCTCTCTTGCCGCTGTTGCTGTTGCCGCAAAGGAGTAAGGAGCTTATGGAACTTTTTTATACCTCGACGGAGAACATCGATCTCCAGGCGCAACGCCTTGTTCTTGATGGTGATGAGTTTCATCATCTGGTGCGGGTGCTGAGAAAAAAAGAGGGCGAGCGGATTTCTGTGACCGATGGTTTTGGCCTGTGCTGCGAGGTAAGCATTGTGGATGTCGGCAAAACTTCACTGCGGGGTGAAATTCTCGGTCATACAAGCTTTGAGAGACCAAAAACTGGCGTAACGGTTGCCCTTTCTCTGCTCAAGGCACCCCAAAGGTTTGAACTCTTTCTGGAAAAGGCCACCGAGCTTGGAGTATCCACCATTATTCCCATGATTACGGCAAGGACGATCTCCCAGGTGTCAAGTGAAAAAATTCAGAGCAAGCTCAACAGATGGCGGACTATTGTGTTGTCTGCGGCGCGCCAGTCAAAACGGTATTACCTGCCACAGCTTGGAGAACTACTCTCTTTCGGGAAGGTTATTGCCCTTCCGGGTTATGATCTCAAGCTGATTCCTTATGAAGGCTCAGATGTGCCGCCAGAGGTAGAGTGTTGCGGAAAACAGTCGATTTTTTTGATTGGTGGTGAAGGCGGGTTTGCTGCTGGTGAGGTACAGGAAGCCCAAAGCGCCGGGTTTCGCGCAATCTCGCTTGGAAGAACAATTCTCAGGGCTGAAACGGCTGGAATTTTTGCGGTGGCTTATGTTCGTTCACAGCTTCTTAAAGAGGATAGCGTGGAGTGGTTTTAAGCTTTTTTTAGGCTCATAAAAAAACGATCATGAACAACATCAAAGCAAACCAGGTTATTCTTCTTCTCCTCCTCCTGTTTATTTCGACCATTTTTTTTGCCATGATTCGCTATTTCCTCATGGTTATTTTTCTTGCCGCTCTTTTTTCAGCGCTCGCCATGCCTCTTTTCAGCCGTTTTGAGCGCTGGTTCAAGGGAGGTAAAAGCCTGAGTGCGGCAATGACGATGCTCATCATGCTGCTCATCGTTATTCTTCCCCTTGCAACTCTTCTCGGTGTTGTGGCAAAACAGGCCATCAGAATAAGTCGTCTTGCCGTACCCTGGGTACAGCAGCAGCTCCTTGAACCTGCCGCATTTGACCAACAGCTTCGTTCGCTCTCATTTTATCCCGAAATTGAACTGTACCGTGAGGAGATTTTGCAGAAAGCCGGAGAGCTTGCCAGCACAACAGGGTCAATACTTTTCAACACCATCTCCTCAGTGACTTACTCTGCCGTCAATGACCTGTTTCTGATCTTTACCTTTCTCTACACCATGTTCTTTTTTTTAAGGGACGGAAGGCTGTTATTGGCAAAGATGCTCTCCTGGTTGCCGCTGACGAACAGTGATCAGTACCGGCTGCTTGACAAGTTTCTTTCCGTCACGAGGGCGACAATCAAAGGGAATATGGTGGTGGGAATTGTGCAGGGTACACTTGCCGGTCTCGCTCTGCATCTGGCCGGGATCGACAGCGCCATCTTCTGGGGTACCCTCATGTCGCTGATTTCAGTTGTTCCTGTCCTTGGTCCCCCGATTGTCTGGATACCGGCGGTCATCTATCTTGCCGCGACAGGGCAGTATCCCCAGGCCATCGGGGTTCTGCTCTTTTGCAGTATTGTGGTCGGCCATATCGACAATATTCTTCGTCCCATCCTGATCGGACGCGATACTCAAATGCACGAGCTTCTTATTTTTTTCGGCACGCTTGGAGGTATCGGGATGTTCGGGCTTTTCGGATTTATTGTTGGCCCCATTGTTGCCGCTCTTTTCATGACCGTATGGGAGATGTACGGGGAGAGCTTCAGCGAGTACCTTTCAGAGATCAAAAGCGACAAACCATCCGATCAAGAGTGATCTCAACAGCAAAAAAGCGACCTTCCGATCGCTTTTTTACTGTTTCCTGCAACGAGGATCAATTTCCTCTGACAACCTCTTCTGTTGAGAAGAAGAAGGCTGCTTCAATGGCAGCATTCTCGTCAGAATCAGATCCGTGGACAATGTTCTCACCCTTGCTGTCTGCATAAAGTTTGCGGACAGTGCCTGCGTCTGCCTGGGCAGGATCGGTGGCGCCAATGACAGTGCGGAAGTCTGCAACAGCATTATCCTTCTCAAGAATCATCGGTACACAGGGCCCGGAAGACATGAACTCAACCAGCTCGCCGTAGAAAGGGCGTTCGCGGTGGACAGCATAAAATTCTCCGGCAGTCTCTGTGGTGAGCCGGATTTTTTTCATGGCCACAACGCGGAAGCCGGCACGTTCGATGTGGTTAATGACAGCGCCGACAAGATTTTTGCGGACGCAATCAGGTTTCAGAATGGTAAGCGTTCTTTCCATTATTTTTTTTTGCATTTGCGTTTACTGAAGAAAAAAAGTTCGACCGAAGATACAGAAATGCGCCGGATTATTGAAACTTATGCTGCGTCGATTTTGGCCAGCAGATCTTTCATAGGCTGATAAATAATTGGCAGAAAATCGCTGTAGGCCAACAGTACAATACCCTTTTCATCAACCAGCACATAAGCTCGCTGCGACATGCCCAGAAAACCGAGAGCATCATAGGCTTTTGCGACTGTTTTTTCGGTGTCGCTCAGCAGGGTGAAGGGGAGCTGATTGCGCTCGGCAAAGCTTTTGTGTGAGGCGGCACTGTCGGAGCTTATGCCAAGCACTGCAATGCCGCGTTTTGTGAATTCGAGAACATTGTTCCGGTAGTCGCACATTTGTGCCGTACAAACTGGTGTGTCGTCACCTGGGTAAAAGATTATCAGTACTTTTTTTCCGGTAAAGTCGGAGAGTGAGACCTGCTTTCCATCGGCATCTGGAAGGGTAAATGCTGGTGCTTTAGTTTTTTCTGTAATCATGGTTGTCTGCTTTTTTCGTGTTAACCCAAGAGTTACGTTATATTCCTCTCAACATACTACTAAATTTTTGAAAAGGGAGCTGGAGGCTCCACGTTATGGGAATTCATTTCCGGCGGGTTCCCTCAGGAATGGTGCTTTTTGCTCTTTTTCTGCTTTTTTCAGGGTGTCATGCAGGCGATAACGCAGAAGAAACAATAGCGTTGCTCTACAAGCAGGCCAATACCTGCAGTCGCAGTCATGAATATCTGAAAGCTCTTGACTTTTATAATAAGGCCCTCGCTCTTGATACCCTGCATGTAACTTCTCCCCGGGTGGTCAGTGCCTTGTATGAGAAAAGAGTTATTGAAGGCTTGACCGGCGAGTATGGTGAGGCACTCAGAAGCACGGTGCGTCTGGAAAAACTTCCAGCGGGAATATTGTCGGATTCACTTCGCACCAGGATCCTTGTCGACAAGGCAACCTGGCTTCGTGAACTGGGAAATTTCAGGGATGCTGCGGCAACACTCGAAAAAGTCCTTTTGCCTTTACCGGAACTTCGCTTTGAGTTGGCATCTCTTTACCGGGAGGGTGGCGACTATGAGAAGGCGGCAATGATTTATAGTAATTTTGCGGGTCACGAGCAAGATCCGGTCACAAGGATAACTGCCTATGCAGGGCTCCTTCAGTGCAAAGTTGCTCAGCCGCAACTCGCTCTTGAAACTGCTGATGCTCTTGCCCAAAAAATTGCTGCCGAATCTGGACGGGTATTAGCGATAAAGGGAGCATTGATACCGAGGATTCAGGCGCTCAGAGCGGCTTCAAAAAGCCTTCAGCTTCTTGAAAAACAGCGCAGAAATGCCAGCTATCTCCTGTTCAAGGCCCTCATTCTGGCGGAGGAGTCGCGAAACCCTTTTCTCTTGCAGGTGCTTCGTCTGGAATCTAATGCCGTCATTGTTCGTAAAGCCGATGCCTTTCGTGAGGCTGCTGACTATTTTCGAATAAAAAAGATGCAGTACGCTCAGGTGGCATCGCTTTTCATGCTTTCCGGAAGCAAGTCGCTTGAAGGAGAGGAGCGGATTGCTGCTTTGCAACAGGGTTTTTCTCTTGGCAGGGATTGCGCACCCCCTTATCCGACAAGTGAGCTTCTTCAGCTTGAAAAAAGTGCTGGACGGAGCTTGACCGGGCTGCTTCTGGAAAGATCAAGGATTTTTGAGCTTTTCGATGCCGGAGAGAAAATTGGTATCCTTGACCTGAAGCGCTCACTGGAGAGATATCCAAATAGTTTCGTGCTTGGAAAAGGCCATAAAATTCTTGAGTCGAAGGTACGTCGATTACAATACGAAATTTCGGGACTGCTTCAGCGGAAAGCAGATATTTTCATTCGTGCTGAAGGGGAGGAAAACAGCAAGGTTATTGATCAGGCACTTAACTTTAAAAGAGGGAAGATGTTTGAGCTGCTTTCGGAGGTTCGGGCTATAAACCCGGTTGCAGCCGAAGCCATCCAACTTACTCCTGTAACGCTTCGCACGGTTCAGGGTGTTTTGAATGAGGATCAGGTCATACTCAAGCCTTTATTTTCAGACACTCTTTGTGGTGTCATGCTTATTGGCAAAAGGCAGTTGCAGATTTCCGGCAGCAATTTTCCTGTTGACTCGCTCCATACTGTCGAATCAGAGATACGTTCTTTTCTTGGTGAGTTAGCCGCAGCCTCTCCTCGCTCTTCTTCACTTGACAGCGAACATGTATGGTTTACCAAAGCGTTGTATGAGCCTTTTGCAGGATTAATAGGTACCTCCAGGCATGTTGTTGTTATAACCGATGATCTTTTCCCATATCATACCCTCGGGAGTGATCATTACCTCTTTCTCCAACAAAGATATTCATGCGTGCCGTCGATGAAGGAGTTTGTCCTGTTAGCAGAGAATCATGAGCTGGCTTCAGGTCCATCTAAAATATATTTTTACAGTATCAATAATCTCTCGGGAGCCCGGCTGCATAAACTGTTTTTTCCGCGTGAAAAGATTTTTCTTCTCTGGAAAAATTACAATTGGGCTGAGCTTGAAGCACTTCGTCAGCAGATTGGCAAAGAGATGGAGAGTACTGTTTCAGGTTCGGAGGCATTGTTTGCTCTTGGCAAAAATTCTGCTGCCGGAAGTGATGCGTGGAGGTATATCTCCTCATACGGAGTCGATTAAGTAAGAAGAAGGGATGTTTTTTTTGTAGCTTTGGGGAGGTATAGACTTCGTCTCATGTTATCGCTATCCGGATTTATTTATGACGGACAAAGCATCAGGTAGCAAGGCCCTGGATCTTATGGCAAGGGAGTTGAAAAATGTCAGGATTAAAAGAGAGCTTTCCCTGGAAGATGTTAGCCAACTGGTCAAGATTCACAAAAATTATCTTGAAAAAATTGAAGAGGGTGATTTTAGTTTTTTGCCCAGGGTATATATTTTCACCTATATAAAAGAATATGCTCAGGAGATGGGAATCCGTAACGACGAAACCCTTGAGCAATGCAGAAAGGAGCTGCAGATGTATAGCTCGGTTCGGAGTAACCTTTCTGCCGATGTGGGGAGTACATCGAGTGCCGTTAAGTCTGCTGTTGCTGAGAACGTCAAGGGTATCAGGTTGCCACCTGTCAGGACAATGGTGAAAATCGGTGTCGCTTTGTTGGTATTAGGCCTTCTTGTTTTGCTTTACTTTTTTAAAGGGTAATTTGCAGCTTTTCTCCGGGCTCTGAGCAGTGGGCCAAAGGGGTCGCTTTTGTTCCTTCATCACCATTCTCTCCATGCCCGTTTACAGGATATTGTGGGCTTATAAAAAATAATAGGACAAAAAAAGTCTAATTAAGGAATTAATAGTGGGGTTTATTCATTTCTTAATGCATATTCGTGCTTGTTTGCTTCTTCAATAGTTGTGATGAGCTATTATGTGATACCATTCAAGAGAAAGTTTACTATTGCTGAAGCAAGTCTTATAATGAGAGTTTTTCTTGATTTTGACGCATTCAGTACTTTCGCGGGGTATCAATTTTGGTGTTTTGATGAAAGTAGTCGTTGTGATAAAAAAAGTTTATTGGCTATTATTCGTTTTTTAATAAGGCCTTGAGCCTTAACCAGGAATTTTGAAAGTATTATGGCAGACATGAAGGTTTATTTTGATCACAATGCCACCACACCGCTGCACCCGGAAGTGAAAAAAGAGATGATTGCGGCGATGGAGATGTTTGGTAATCCTTCCAGCATGCATGCTGACGGGCGTGAAGCAAGGGCAAATGTTGAGGATGCGCGCCGGAAAGTTGCTGATTTTATTGGGGCACAAGAGAATGAAATTATCTTTGTTGGAAGCGGATCGGAAGCGAACAATACGGTGCTTTCGCTCTTTGTCTGCTCTTCCAGTCAGTGTATTCCTGGTTCCAGGCGCGGCACCATTATTACCACTAAAATCGAACATCCCTGTGTGCTTGAGACCTCAGAGTGTCTTGCTCATCAAGGCGTAAGGGTGAAATACCTGAATGTTGATCGATACGGTAAAATTGATCTTGATCAACTTGCCGGTATGCTTGGCGATGATGTCGGTATGGTCTCCGTCATGATGGCAAATAATGAAATCGGCACATTGCAGGATATTGAAGCCATTACAAAAATGGTTCATGAAAGCGGTGCTTATATGCACACTGATGCCGTTCAGGCAGTCGGTAAGGTTCCTGTCGATGTTCGAAAGCTCGGTGTTGATTTTCTTACTATTTCTGCCCATAAAATATACGGGCCAAAAGGGGTCGGAGCGCTTTTTGTAAAACAGGGAATTCCCTATTGCCCATTAATCAGGGGGGGGCATCAGGAGCGTGGTCGGCGTGCCGGAACTGAAAATACTCTTGGTATTCTTGGTATGGGAAGAGCGGTCGAAATGAGAAAAATCGAAATGCCTGAAGAGGAAGAGCGGTTGTTTCTCCTGAAGCAGGTATTAAAAAAAGGGATTGAGGAGAGTATTGATGATATCTCTCTTAATGGGCACCCAACCGATGGGCTTGCCAGTACGCTCAACGTCTCATTTACAGGAGTTGAAGGAGAGGCTATTCTGCTCTACCTGGATCTTGAAGGTATTGCGGTTTCTACTGGATCAGCATGCGCATCGGGATCTCTCGATCCTTCGCATGTTCTTCTTGCAACGGGTGTCGATGCAGAGCTTGCCCATGGATCGATCAGGTTCAGCATGGGACGAGAAAGTTCAATGCAGGAGGTGGAGTATCTGCTTGATGTTTTACCACCAATAATTAAACGAATCAGAAACATGTCAACGGCTTATATCAAAGGAGGATTGCATGCTGCAAGCAGGTGAGTGGGCATATAGCGAAACACTGAAGGAACATTTCATGAACCCGAAGAATATTCTGCAAGGGGAGAATACTGATGATTTCGATGGCGTCGGGATGGAGGGTAATCTGCAGTGCGGGGATCAGATGATGGTGGTTATAATGGTGGATAAAGAGAAGGATATTATTACCGATTGCCAGTGGAAGACTTATGGTTGTGCCAGCGCGATTGCCAGTACTTCGGTTCTTTCAGAAATGGTCAAGGGCAGGACGCTTGATGATGCTTTTCATATCTCTCCCAAAGAGGTTGCTCTGGAGCTCGGTGGCCTCCCGGATCACAAGATTCACTGTTCTGTGCTTGGCGACAAGGCATTGCGTGCTGCCATCAACAATTATTATACCCGCAATGGCCAGGAAGACAGGGTTAAGCAGGAGCAGGCCAAGGTGATTTGCCAGTGCATGAATATTACTGACCATGATATTGAGGATGCCGTGCTTGAAGGGGCTCGCACTTATTTTGAACTTCAGGAGCACACCAAGTGCGGTACCGTCTGTGGCCAGTGCAAGGATGAAACTGAAGTGCTGCTCGAAAAATTCAAGCACATACATTTTGGCGCATGAGATGATGAGGGCAGAAAGAGGGCATACTTTTTTTATTCATACGTTTGGTTGTCAGATGAACCAGGCGGATTCTGGTATTATAACAGCCCTTCTCCAGGAGGAGGGCTATGTTTCAACAGAACAGGAGGCTGATGCGGGTATTGTCATCCTCAACACCTGTGCCGTCAGGGAAAATGCGGTTGATCGTATTGAGCACTTTTTGCAGCGCCTTTATGGCCAGAAAAAAAGAGATAAAGGACTGATTGTAGGAGTGGCAGGATGTATTCCGCAGTACCAGCGGGAAGAGATGTTTTCACTCTATCCGGCCATTGATTTTCTTGCTGGGCCGGATACCTATCGGACCATTCCCTCGCTTGTTGAGCAGGTTCGAAGTGGCGGAAAGCTTGCGTCACTGGAGTTCAACTCTTTCGAAACTTACGAAGGTGTTGAGCCTGTTCGACAGGGTGCGACCAGTGCCTTTGTTCCCGTCATGCGGGGTTGCAACAATATGTGTGCCTATTGTGTTGTGCCGTTTACCCGTGGTCGCGAACGCAGCCAGCCCTTCAGTTCCGTCATTTCAGAAGTCCACAACCTGGTCGCTTCCGGGTACCGGGAGATTACTCTGCTCGGACAGAATGTCAATTCTTATAGTGATGCTGACGAAGGGTATGACTTTGCCGCACTGCTTGATGCAGTAAGTCGGGAAGCACCTCTGGCACGAATCCGTTTTACCACATCGCATCCAAAAGATATTTCGGAAGCACTTGTCCGAACGATTGCGTCTCGTCCGAACATCTGCAACGCTCTTCATTTACCGGTACAGTCAGGTTCATCGAAAATGCTTGGTCGCATGAATCGTGGCCATACCATTGAGGAGTACAGGCAAAAAATAGCGCTGATTCGTTCGGTTATTCCTGATGTCGCCCTTTCAACTGATATTATAGCCGGATTCTGTGGCGAGCAGGAGGCGGATCACCAGGCTTCGCTTGATCTTCTTGCCGATATCCGGTTTGACTCAGCCTACATGTTTTTTTATTCAACCAGACCGGGAACCCTTGCTGCAAGAACACTTGAGGATGATGTGCCGGAACCTGTAAAAAAACGGCGTTTACAGGAGATTATTGATCTGCAGAACCGCATTTCAGGAGAACTTTTTCGTGAAGCGATTGGCAATGTTGTCGAAGTGTTGGCTGAATCTGAAAGTCGGCGCTCGTCGGAGCAGCTTATGGGGCGGACGGCAGGCAACCGGGCGGTGGTCTTCGATCGGGAAAACTATCAGCCGGGCGATTTGCTGAACGTGGTCATCACCGGCGCTACATCAGCAACCTTGACTGGCAGGCCGGAACATATATATTTTTTATCTTGAGTGGTATTTGTAAATTGGCGTTCTGAAATACCTGAATCATTTAACCAGCCTGTCCATTAGGCTTCGGAGAGTAGATAAGTATGCCAGTTCCTGCAAAAATTGGGTTGGTTGATAAAGTAAGAGCACATCTGGAGCTGCTTGATCCTGTTACCTGGATCAGTGTCTTTCCCTGTCTTGCAGCAGGCATCATGTCTTCGGGCGCGATGAGAGGTACCGTTCACGACTATCTTCTCCTTCTTGGTATTTTTTTGATGTTTGGGCCTCTCGGCACCGGCTTCAGCCAGTCCGTCAATGACTGCTTTGATCTCGAACTTGACCGGGTCAATGAGCCATCCCGTCCGATTCCATCAGGCCGCCTGAGTGAAAAAGAGGGATTATGGAACAGCATCATTGCTCTGTTACTTGCCATCGGCACCGGAGTGTTCTTTTGTGTACATATTGGTGGAGTCAGGGGTTTGGTCATACTGATCTCAATATTGCTGGCTCTTTTTGTTGCATATATCTATTCTGCTCCACCACTCAAGCTGAAAAAGAATATATTTGCATCGGCACCTGCGGTAGGCTTTTCTTATGGTTTGGCCCCTTTTTTGTCAGCAAACGCTCTGTTTGGTGATATACGTCCAGAGGCTATATGGCTTGCCAGTCTAAATTTTTTCATGGCTGTTGCCTTGATTATTCTTAATGATTTCAAATCGGCTGAAGGCGACAAGGAGGGGGGACTGAAATCCTTGACCGTCATGATCGGCGCCAGAAATACTTTTCTGGTTTCATTTATGATTATTGACACCGTTTTTGCTGTACTTGCTTATCTCTCATTCACTTGGGGGTTTGTTATTCCTGCAGTTTTTGTTATGATCGGCCTTGTTCTGAATTTGGTTCTTCAGGTACAGCTTTTGCGCGATCCGAAGGGGGGGATATCCTTTTTGAAAGGAGCGGTTGAAGATGGTTTTGGTAATGCGATAGGGAAAAGTGATGTCCAGGAACACAATACATTTCTGAGATTTCAGGTCGCGAACAATATTTTGTTTTTAATCAATAACCTGCTTGTTGCGGGTATGGTTGGTATGAAATACATTCAAGGGCTCTGAATATTTTACATCACTCATAGATCATCAGTACACTATGGAGACTCTTCAAACAACATTTTTTTCGCTTCCTGTGGTGTGGCATAATGCACTGATTACTCTTCTTACTTTTGTGTATGTTTTCAGCGTGCCACCTTTGATGGATTATCTGGTGACCAATCACTCGCTTCCAAGGGATATCAGCCGCAAAATCACTCATATCTGTGCCGGTTCTTCCATTATTTTTCTTCCGCTTTTTGTGGATGGAGGCTGGTCACAGTATCTCAACATTACCGTTTTTGCTGTCTGGACAGTTCTGCTCATACAGAAAGGGCTTTTTGCTGCCGATAATGACCAGGCAGTGAAAACCATGACCCGTACTGGCGACAAGCGTGAACTGCTCAAAGGGACGCTCTATTTTGTGATTGTTGCCATGATCTGTGGTACCATATACTACAAACAGCCTGCGGGCGTTCTGGCTATGGCAATGCTCGGCTGGGGTGATGGCCTGGCACCAATCGTCGGCATCCGCTTCGGAAAAATGAAATACCACGTACTCAGCGATAAAAGTGTTGAAGGGAGTCTTGCGTTTCTTGCCGGAAGTCTTGCGGCTGGGCTCTTTTTTTCCTATCTCATTGTGCCTGAATCATTTAATATTGGAAAAATTGTAATTATTGCGCTGATTGCTACTGTTGCAGAAGGAGTGAGTCCCAAAGAGGTTGATAATCTGACCATTCCTTTTGCAGTTATTGCCGCTTCCCGTTTTTTGTGAGATGAACTAAAGAGAGGGGAAATGTCGGCAATTTATTTTATCAGTGACATTCATTTTGGCCTTCAGGACGAAAAAAGCGAGCTGCTCAAGCTGGAAAAAATAGAACGACTTTTTGCCATCATCAAGGCAGAAGGTCGTTCTCTCTATATGCTTGGTGATATTCTTGATTACTGGATGGAGTTTCATCATGTGATTCCAAAGGGATTTACCAGATTTTTTTGTTTGTTGTCTGATCTTGTGCGCCATAATATTGAGGTTGTCTATATTGCGGGGAACCATGATTTTTTTCTTGGTCGTTACTTTGATGATGAGCTCGGGATCAAAACGACCTATGGTATGCATGAATTGCTTCTCGACGGTCGTAAATTTGTGATTGCCCATGGCGATGGTTTGGGGAAAGGTGATCTCGGCTACAAGCTCTTTGCCCGTTTTATCAGGAACCGCTTCAACATTTCTTTTCTGTCATCGATTCAGCCAGATCTTGCTGTTGGTCTCCTGAAAGGTTTATCACAGTTGAGTCGAGCGCATAAACCTGTCAACATTGCTTTCGAAACAGATCGTTTGTTAAACTTTGCAGAATCATTGGCCGCTGAAAAAGGGTTTGATTATTTTATTTGTGGACATAATCATGTTAAAGGGGTTGCGGAACTTTCATCTGGATCCAGCAGGTATGTCAATCTTGGTACCTGGATTGATGGCAGTTCGCCCTATGGAGTGTTCAATAATGGTGTTCTTCAGCTCATGGAGCTATAACGTTAATAATTATAGATAGTTGTTGTTATGAGTAATATAAACAAGGTACTGAAGCTTGGGTTGCCGAAAGGGAGTCTGCAGGATTCAACAATCGATCTTTTTGCGCAGGCAGGATTTCATTTTTCTGTTCAGAGCCGTTCCTATTTTCCCTCTATTGATGATGATGAGCTGGAAGCTATACTGATCAGGGCACAGGAGATGGCCCACTACGTAGAACTGGGTGCTTTTGATGTTGGGCTGACAGGCAAGGACTGGATTATTGAAACGGATGCCGATGTGGTCGAGGTTGCCGATCTGGTCTATTCAAAAGCCTCTATGCGGCCTGTACGCTGGGTGCTTTGCGTTCCTGAAAACTCGCCCGTCATGTCGGTGAAAGACCTTGAAGGGAAGCATATTGCTACGGAAGTAGTCAATATTACCAAGAAATACCTTGCAAAAAATGGTGTCAATGCTTTGGTTGAGTTCAGTTGGGGTGCCACAGAAGTCAAGCCGCCGGATCTTGCTGATGCTATTGTTGAGGTGACGGAAACAGGCTCTTCACTCAGGGCAAACAAGCTGAGGATAGTTGACACTATTCTTGAATCCAATACAAAACTGATTGCCAACAAGGATTCATGGAATGATCCATGGAAAAGAGAAAAAATAGAGAGTATGGCTATGTTGTTGCTTGGAGCTATCAATGCCCAGGGGAAGGTAGGCTTGAAAATGAATGCACCGAAATCTTCACTTGACAAGATTATAGCTATTATTCCAGCCTTGCGTCAGCCGACTGTGTCCAGTCTTGTTGAGGATCAGTGGGTGGCGCTTGAAGTCATCGTCACTGAAAAAATTGTGCGTAAACTGATCCCTGAACTGAAAAGAGCTGGGGCTGAGGGTATTTTTGAGTACAATATCAATAAACTGATCGACTGAAAGAGTTCTCGATACTTTTGAATCACGGAGGCTGCCCGCAAGGGCGGCCTTTTTTATCGCCGCTATGTTGTTTTTCTATCAGATACTGGTATTGCTTTCATTACTGGTTTTTTTAGGCATTGTGCTGAGAAACCTGCGTGACCTTCGCAGCCTTCCAGCATGCTGTTCCCCGAGCGAGCACTTCGTTTCAGTGCTGGTGCCAGCCCGTAATGAAGCGCTGAACATTGAGCGATGTGTGCGTTCGCTTTTGCAGCAGGACTACGGAGCTTATGAGATTATAGTGCTTGATGATGGTTCAACCGATGCAACTCCGGAGTTATTGCGCTCACTTGCTGGTGAGTCGGGTGGGCGCCTGCGCTCCCTTGAAGGGGAATCGCTCCCTGAAGGGTGGCATGGCAAATCCTGGGCTTGTTTTCAACTTGGGCGAGAGGCAAAAGGTGATCTGCTGCTTTTTACCGATGCCGATACCATACATCAGCCGGATGCTCTTCGCCGCTCAGTCGGTGCTCTGCAGGTATCTGGCGCAGACATGCTTTCTCTGACGCCTCATCAAGAGCTTGGGTCGTTCTGGGAAAAGCTTGTGGTGCCGATGGTCTATTTTATTCTTATGTGTTTTCTGCCTCTTCGGCTTGTGTGGACAAGTCGAAACCCGGCTTTCAGCTTTGCCAACGGCCAGTTTATTCTGTTCCAAAAAGAGTTTTATGACAGCATCAAAGGTCATGCTGCCGTCAAGAGCAATATTGTTGAAGATGTCTGGCTTTGCATGGCGGTAAAAAAAGCTGGTGGTACCGTTACTGCTTTTAACGGCACAGATGTGGTCAGTTGCAGAATGTACCGCAATGGCAAAGAGGTTTGGTATGGGTTTTCAAAAAACCTTTTTGCTGGTCTCGGGTACAAAACACCCGCTCTTTTTGCTATGATTGTTATGACGGCATTATTGTACATTGCTCCATATCTGTTTCTCGTACGCTCATTGTTGACCGCAGAGTTCAGCGCATTGCTTTTTTTGCTTCCACTTTCGCAGGTCGCTGTTGTTCTGCTCAGCAGGCTCATTATTGCCGTTGCATTCCGTCAACCGCTTTCGATAGTGCTTCTTCATGTTTTCTCCTGGGTTGCGTTGCTTGCCATAGCCGTCAACTCTTTTTGTGGTATAAAATTTGGCAAGGGCGCCTCATGGAAAGGGCGAAACTACAATTTTTCCTGATAGATGAGAGAATTCGGGGAAGGTGATATTTTTTTTTAAATTGCACGATAAAAATCAGCATCTCCAATCCGGCGATCTGTTGCAGGCCAAAGAGTATCAATTCAAACAAGAGTATTGCTTATGGGTTTCTTATCGAACATATTCGGGAAAAAGGAAGTGGAGCTCAAGCTTCCAAAGGTTATTGAGGATGTCAACCTGATAAAGACGATGGAAGGTCATCTTGACCGGGTGTTGGGTGTAAAATTCAGCTCCGACGGCAAAAAACTTGTGAGTGGCAGTTTTGACGAAACGGTTATGCTGTGGGATGTGGAATCAGGTCGCAGCCTGCTGACCATGAAAGGGCATGATACCTGGGTTGAGTGCATTGATTACAGTCGTGATGGCAAACGGCTTGTCAGCGGAAGCACGGACAGTACGGTAAGAATCTGGGATGCTGCAACCGGTCAGTGTCTGCACGTTTGTAAGGGTCATGATACTGCGGTACGTATGGTGGCGTTCAGTCCGGACTCAAAGATTGTGGCGAGCTGTTCTCGCGACACCACAATCCGGCTCTGGGATGTAGAAACAGGAAAAGAGTTTTCAAGGATTACTGGCCATAAATCGTATATTGAGTGCCTTGCATACAGCCATGACGGCACAAGACTCGCAAGCTGCGGTGAAGAACCAGTCATAAAGATATGGGATGTTGCTACGGGCAAGAATATTGCTAATTACAAGACCGACGACAGGCTGTCACACGCATTGGCTTTCAGTCCGGACGACAAGTTAATTGCTTTTTGTGGACGCGATGCTCTGGTCAAAATTCTTGATGCTGCGAGTGGAGAGATTACCAGGGTACTTGAAGGCCATCAAGATGCTGTGCGTAGCGTCTGTTTCACTCCTGACGGCACAAAAGTTGTCAGTGCTGCCAATGATGAAACAGTCAGGTTGTGGGACATACAATCGGGTAAGCAGATCCATCTCTATCGAGGACATGTTCTTGAAGTGCAGTCGGTAGACGTTTCGCCCGATGGCAAAATAATTGCCAGCGGAAGCGATGACCGGAAAATCAAGCTCTGGGGAATCAGGTAGGGGGATGTATTGTTGATGTCATGGTATAAGGAAGCTCTTTAGAGGTGTTTCCCGCTTTTTTTTTGTCAATTGTAAAAAAGTAGCATAAACTTCAGAACTTCCTTTTCGAATTAGCTTAAAGTGACTAAATTGACTTAGCTAAGAATTAATTAATTTTTGGGCGCTTCATGTCGAGGTTCGCTCATTGTAACGCCAAGTTTCACTGGCAAAAATAAAAAGAGGTAGGTATGGGTACTCAGGTTGAAGGAACTGTCAAATGGTTCAACGAAGAAAAAGGTTACGGCTTTATCGAACAGAAAGGCGGCAAGGATGTTTTTGTGCATCACAGCGCTATCAATGGCACTGGGCGCAAAACGCTTGTTGAAGGCCAGAAAGTTATGATGGAAGTAACTCAGGGAGCAAAAGGCCTTCAGGCTGAAGATGTAACTCCTCTTTAAATTATTTTCGTTTTGTCCGGGTAACTGGAGGGCGTTGATTATGACACAAAAAAACAGAGGGCGCATCACCATGCGCCTTTTGTTTTTTGAACTCAGATATTGAGAGTAATGGCTGATGAACCAGGCCTGATTCCAGGCATCTACATCTATTGCGATCGCTGGTGCGAGCGCTGTGCATTCACTTCAAATTGTCTTCAGTTCCGCGTTGCAGCCGAAGAGATCGAAAGCAGTAATGCGTTGCAGAATTTTGATGCATTGAACCTGAAATTCTGGCAGGAGATGGGTGATGCGTTAGTGCAGGCTATGCGTCTTATCCGGGAAATTGCAGCCAGGGAGGGGATCAACCCCGACGATCTTCTGAAAGAAACAGTATTTTCCGAACCCCCCGAAAGCCTCCAGCGTGATGCCCGTGAACACCCCTGTGCGAATGCAGCCCTTCTCTATGCAGGCATGGTTAACGAATGGTTTTCTGCTGTCGATGAGCTTCCCGAAATGGAGGAGTCGTTGTTGACTCACCCCCCTCCCACTCTTGAAGAACCGATACAGGTGATCAGGCATTACCAATATTTTATTTACCCAAAAATTGTTCGGGCGATTGACGGACGTCTTGGCAAAAAGTATGCTGCGGGCAGTAAGATGGAGGACGATGTTTGCGGTACGGCCAAAGTTGCCTTGATAGCCATTGATCGCACCCTTGCCGCGTGGAGTGTGCTTTACCCGGAGTATCCCGTCCAGGAGGACAGCACGCTTTCAATTCTTCTTCATCTCGACCGTCTGCGTCGTTCAGTTGAAGTTGTTTTTCCTGCCGCGCGAGCATTTATTCGTCCGGGATTTGATGAATAATATTTGACACAACTTTTCAAGATTAAAACAATTACAAGACAGTCATGCTGAAGACAAACGAACAAAAACTTGTAGAGTTTCTGCTGCAATGCCACCCAGGCCAGCCAAAAACCAGAGGAACCTGGGAGGTTGACCATCAGGGCATACCTTTTCTTCTTCCTGCCATCGGAGGTATTACCCTGAACGTCCAGGTCGGCGATCCGGCATTCGGCTGGGCGGGCGACCATATTGAGCCAGGAGTCAGTTGTACCGCCGATACCATGAAACCTTTTGAGCATCCCAATGTTGGCCTGCAGATCTTTTCCTGTGCGGGCAACACTGCGACGGTCGCTACCGGCGAGGCCAAAGGCGCTGAAGGTCGAGTTCTTGGTCACCACGGGGGCTCAGAGCATGTGATTGTCAATTTTGATCGCGATATCAAAGAGAAGATGCTCTACAGCGACACCATCATCATTCGCGGCAAAGGGCAGGGACTGAAACTTTCCGATTATCCAGATATCGCCCTCTTCAATCTTGATCCGACCCTGCTTCATGCCATGAAGATCCGGGAACTTGAGGGAGGCGTGCTCGAAGTGCCGGTTACCACCATTGTGCCCGCTGTCTGCATGGGTTCAGGCATTGGTTCGGCCCATGTTGCCAAAGGAGATTACGATATTATGACCAGCGATGCCGACACTGTTCGGGAGAACGGGATTGACAAGATACGTCTCGGAGACTTTGTCGCTCTGCTTGATCACGACAATCGCTTCGGCAGAGCATACCGCAAAGGAGCCATCACTATTGGTATCGTTATTCACAGTGACTGCTTTGAAGCCGGGCACGGGCCGGGCGTTACGACGCTGATGACTTGTGCGTCACCGCTCATCAGGCCGGTTATTGACCCGGCGGCCAATATTGCCGATCTGCTTGGGATTGGCACGACGTTGACGGGCAATCATTAATTGTGGCAAATTCACCTTATTCCAAATTTGAAGCAAGCGAGTTGATTCTTCGCGATGAACTTGCCATTGACCGCACTATTCTGGCAAATGAACGGACGCTGCTGGCTTATCTTCGCTCAGGAGTATCTCTGATTATAGCCGGGGTCTCCATCATGCATTTTGCTCAAACAAGCTGGTTTTGGGCAGTTGGTCTTGTCTGTATTCCTGTTGGTCTTGTTACGGCGATTTTCGGCGTATTTCGGTTTCGCCTGATAAACAAATCTGTCTGCACTGTGCGAAACAAGCTTGCAAGGATAGTAGATCAAGAGTGAGCTTGAAGGGACTTCGATATCGATCCGGAGAAGCAAGAGGTATGATCTTCAGTTGGGCAGTTTTTCCTATCCACTCTGAGCAGAAACTCTATTCGGCTGGTATTGATCGGGTTATTAATGCCGATAAAACGACAGTTATGATAGCCTCTCCTGAAAAGGCTTTGTGTCTTTTTACCAGAAACCTGAACAGAGTTGCTTTAAGGGAGCTGCAAGCGTTGTTGTTTGAAGATCTTCGGGTGGATGGAAGGCCCAGTTTGCCCGATTTGATCTGCAGGTGATTGAGGCATCTCTGCAAGGCGGCTATAACGTGAAATTGTTGCAGACATTGTTACTGGTTGCTCAAATCAATGAAGAGCAGGAGAAGTGGGTTGTGAGTGTTTAGGGGCAGATGCTTGAGAAATATGATGTGACCACTTCGGACGGAGCTTTTAACGGTTTGCGGGAGGTGCCTCTGGCAGGGTTGTATCGGGTTTTTTTTTCATCCTTGCGCCATAAAAAGAAAAACCCCCCGTACAACGGAGGGCGTTCTTGTTTCAGTATAACCAGCAGCAACTCAGCAGTTACGCACGGTCGAAGAGTTGCGATCCTTGATGGTGCTCTCGTCGAATTCGTCCCAGTTGTGCTCGTCGTGTTCGCGCTGGTAGCCAGCCTCTTTCAAGCCGAAGCTCATGTCGGCGACCATCTCCGGGCGTAGTTCCTTGAGGTTTTTCACCTCGGCCTCCGTCAGAATCCTTGACTTGTCGAAGCCAAGATCAATTTCGATCTTGCGGTTCTTGGTCTTGACGCGATCGATGTCGTAGAAGCGCTTGGTAATGGTGGTCTGGGCGAATGCCTTGAGACAGCCAAGCATGTACTTGCGGACATAAGGATCCTTGATCCATGGATAGCCAAAGAAGGTTTTGCGTGCGTAGAAGCGTGCATAGGATTTCAGCACAAGCTTCAGCACATCCTCACGCTCCATGTTGTCGGGCTTGATGATCGGCGTCACAAAGTTGTATTTGGAGTAGTCGCGTACCTCAACCCTGTCGCCAAGCTCCTTGAAGAGGTCGGAGAAAGGCCATGGTGTATAAATGGTCCAGTTAGCCATATCGGGATCCCAGTCTTTGCAGAGCTGGTAGGTCTCTTCAATGGTTTCAGGAGTTTCGTGTTCGAGACCCATAACAAACTGGGCTTCAGCTACAATTCCGTTTTTCTGCAGTAGCTTGATAGCAAGCTTGTTTTCCTCAATGGTGGTCTCTTTGCGGAAGCGATTCAGGTTCATCTGGCTGGCAGCTTCTGTGCCAAGCGAAACGTGGACGAGGCCTGCCTTGCGGAAAAATGGCAGCAGATCGGCGTCTCGCATGATGTCGGTCACGCGGGTGTTGATACCCCAGGTAACATTAAGTTTGCGGTCGATAAGCTCCTGGCAGAGCGAGACAAACTTCTGCTTGTTGATGGTTGGCTCTTCATCAGCAAGGATGAAAAAGCCTACTTTATGCTGTTTGACCAGTACCTCAATTTCATCGACAAAAAGCTTGGGACTGCGAGCACGGTAGCGGCGCCAGAACTGCCACTGTGAACAGAAAGTGCAGGTAAAGGGACATCCTCTTGCAAAGTTGGGAACAGCAAGGCGGCAGTTCAGAGGGGTGTAAATGTATTTATCCCAGTCGTAAAGGCTCCAGTCGGGGGAGAGTGTATCAAGATCTTCAATAACAGGATGCGCTGCGGTGGCGAACACTTTGCCATCGCTATCAATGTAGGCAATACCGGTGATTTCACCTCTGTTTTTCAGGTCGGTTCCTGCGGCAATCTCCTTGATAAGGTTAACGGTCACCTCTTCACCTTCACCGCGCACAACATAATCGGTTTCAGGCGCCTCGCTGAGTACTTGCGGGTACATGAAGGTTGAATGGATTCCACCCATGATCGTTTTGATCTTGGGATTCACCTTTTTGGCAAGCTTCATGATTGCCTGTGCCTTGAAAATCGACGGAGTTATATTGGTTGCCATCACCACATCCGGCATGTTCTTGCGAATGATCTCCTCAATCTGGTCGTCAGGAATGTCGTCGGCCATGGCGTCAACAAATTTAATCTGATCGAATCCAGCTTTTTTCAGGGCGCCACCAATGTAGGCTACCCAGCTTGGCGTCCAGTTACCGGCAATTTCGGCTCCACCTGAATGATAATTTGGTTGAACCATCAGTATTTTCATCGGTCTCCATCCTCCAGATATATTTTATTGCAAAAAGTAATTACGTATGCGAAATAACAAAAACTTCGCCGTGACTTTAATAAAAAAGTCCGCTTCGGACAGTTTACAATTAATTTATAGAATTTTCATAAGGTTTTCGTTTATCGTCTTTACTTGTGTGAGGCGTTCATCAGCATGGTATGATAAAATCCAAAGCTTATCTTTTCCCTGGTTTTTACCTGCATGCCCGCCGTGTTCATCACTTTCTGCATCTCTTCATCGCGAATCATCTGTATGGTTGTGCGACGCTCTTTTTTTGGAAAATAGCCGCCAATCCAGTGCTGGAAAGCAAGAATTTTATTGTAGGGAGCATAGGTGAAAATAATTGAGCCTTTGGTAAGGCGGCTCAGGTTACTGAATGCCTGCGCAAACCCCTCAGCCGGGTAGTGGATAAGCACGTCAAAGCAGACTACAGCATCATAGATTCCGCTTACGGATTCAATGGTGTTGACTTCAAATTCAATGTTTTTGTGGACACCCTGTTTGATGGCTTCTGCTTTTGCCTTGTCCACCATCTGTGAAGCGATATCGACCGACTTTACCTTGTAGCCCGCCTTGGCAAGCCGGATGCTGAAAAGCCCTGTTCCACAACCAGCATCAAGCACGGTCGCGCCTTTTGGCAGGCCGAGCTGCTGCAGCCAGTCGAATGCCTTGTCCATCATCACCGCATGGCCCTGGCGGACAGTGTTACGTACAGAAGAGAGTTTATCGTCTCCGTATATTGAGGCCCATCGTTGAAAGCCCTGGCCGTTGAAATATGAACGGAGCATTTTCTTGTGTTCTTCAGCATTGAAAGTGGAGCTGCTCATAGTATAAGTTTTGACGGTTGTGTTGTTTGATTCTGTAAAATATTGTGTTGCAGCCAGGTTCAATGATGAACCCCCTCAATTCTTGATTCAAGATCTGCGTACAACTCCTGCAGCTCTTCAATGGTGCTCTCTTCAGCTTCCCAGAACCCACGGGAATGAGCTTCGAGGAGTCTCCTTGTCATCGACATGGTGGCATGAGGGTTAAGGCTGGCAAGTCGTTCAAGCATCTCTTTGTCATGCAGAAAGGTTTCATTGAACTGATCATAAGTCCAGTTTTTAACTGCCGAAGCCGTTGCGCTCCATCCGTATGTGTTGCTGAGATGGGACTCAATTTCTCTAACCCCTTCATAGCCGTGCTCAAGCATCGCTTCATACCATTTTGGATTCAGCAATTTTGTTCGTGACTCAAGCGAGACCATCTTTTCAAGTGAACAGATGCGCTGTTTTTTCCCTGTGCCATCAATATCTCCAACCATCACCATTGGCTTAGACTTGCTGAGGTGCTCCACGGTTTTTGAAACTCCGCCAAGATACTCATAATAATGATCAATATCAGAAATTCCGATCTCATAGCTGTCGATATTCTGGAAGGTGAGGGTGACATGCTGGAGTGCGGAGCGCAGAGCTTCGGGGCACTCCTCCCACTGTCCATCGGGAGTTACGGCAAAGCTTTTGCGGCTGACAAAGGCTTCAGCAAGCTGGATATCCTCCTCCCAGGTGCTGCTTTCGACCAGATGATTCACATTGGCGCCGTAGTTTCCGGGTGCGTTTGAATAGACCCGGTTTGAGGCCTCTTCAAACGAGCAGCCTCTTTCGATCATCTCCTGCTGCACATGTTTTCGTATGAAGTTCATCTCACAGGGTTCGTCAGCCGCTGCTGCCAGACGGGCCGCCTTGTCGAGCAGTTTGAGCTGCACGGAGAGCAGATCCCGGAATATACCGCTGATGGTCATGACAACATCAATGCGGGGACGTTGAAGTTCAGCAAGCGGCACAAGCTCGACATCGCCGATCTTGCCAAGTTCATCAGTTTTAGCTCTTGCACCCATCAACGCGAGCGCCTGGGCAACACCTTCGCCATCGCTTTTCAGATTGTCGGTTCCCCAGAGGATCAGGGCTATGGACTCCGGGTTCTCTCCGCTCTCTTTCCGGTACTGCAGAAGCAGCTCTTCGGCCGAGAGCTTTCCGGCCTGCTGCGCGAAGGTTGTGGGAATAGTGTAGGGATCGAGGCTGTGAATGTTTCTGCCAGTTGGCACAATGTCGGGGTTTCGGACAAGGTCATTGCCCGGTGATGGCGGAGTGTACTTTCCCTCAAAGGCGTGCAGAACAGCCTTCAGTTCGTTGTTTTCAGCAAGATTTATGAGGACAACATTCAGAAACTGCCACAGGCGAGTAAGTTCTGCCGGTTTAATCCCCGCTTCGCGATGCAGAAAATTATCGGACTCCTCTTTTCTGACAATAAAACTTCCTTCAAGTAACCGCAATGTTGACAATGAGCTGTTGGTGTCGAAGTGTCCCGTAAATCGCTTGACGGCTTCGCGACTTATTGTTGATACCCGCTGCCAGCGCTGTTGCGCCTCCCGATTATTTCCAGGATTGTCCATTAACTGGTTGTAATCGTAGCCCAGATGATTGCTTATAACCTCAGGCAGGGATTTTCCTTCAAGTTCCGGGCGGCTGTGCTCTGCCAGAAGTGCCAGATGATCGCTGACGCTTTCCGGTGAAGGTGCTTCGCCCATAATATGCAGTCCAAGCGGAATCATGCGCTCTTCAATCGCGTAGAGTTCACTGTGCAGTCGGGTGATATACTCTTCAGCGGCACTCTCATTCTGGCTGCCGTCAATTTCAAGAGCCAGAGCCAGTTCCCGGATCTCTTCAAACACCTCCTCCGATGGTGAGGATCTGAAGCTCGCGACGAGATCCTTAAGTTTCCGCAGTCCTTTGTAGAGTCCTGCATGTTCAAGCGGTGGCGAGAGGTAGCTAACCAGTGTGGCGAATCCCCGGCGCTTGGCAATTGCTCCTTCGCTTGGGTTATTGACGCAGTAGCAGTAAAAGTTGGGCAGGCTGCCGATCAGCCTTTTTGGCCAGCAGGAGCTGGAGAGCCCCACCTGCTTGCCAGGCATGAACTCCAGGGCGCCGTGTGTGCCGAAGTGCAAGACAGCATCGGCATCGAAACACTGTTCAATCCAGGTGTAGAAAGCAGCAAAAGCATGGTTTGGCGCGGCATCTTTGGCCATGAGCAGACGCATCGGGTCGCGTTCATAACCAAAACTTGGTTGCTGGCCGATAAAGATGTTACCCAGTGAACAGCCGAGAATATGAAAGCGAGTACGGTCATTGAGAATTTCACCCGGCGCATCACCCCAGAATGGTTCGATTTTCTCGTAGGCGGGGAAGAGCCTGCGGTACTCCTCAACAGGTAAATGTGCCTCTACATTGCCGTCGGTGCCGTAGATCAGGCGGTTTCCTTCCAGCAGGCGATCTCGTAGCGCTTCGGTTGTCTCCGGTACTTCAACCTGGTACCCGACGGTGCAGGGGCAGGCTTTTGCCTATTAGGAGATCGAAGAGCACACGTCTGAACTCCAGTCACTAATGCGCATCTCGTATGCCG
>CAJAAV010000228.1 GCA_903937835.1 uncultured Chlorobiaceae bacterium
AGCAACAGAATACGCTGTGTTATCTACGACCTGACATATCAAAAGGGATTACGACCTAAAAGAGGAAGAAAATAAAGCGCAAACAGCAAAGGCAGTTATCTACGACCTGACATATCAAAAGGGATTACGACGCAGCGTCAAACATTTTCCGCTCTTGTTCTTCTCGAATTTGGTTATCTACGACCTGACATATCAAAAGGGATTACGACCGATTTCCGCTCATGGCTATGTCCACTTCGTAAAGAAGCTAACAAGTTATCTACGACCTGACATATCAAAAGGGATTACGACTTCAAGTAAAACACATTTCAAAGAATCCCTTTCTTCTGATGTGTTATCTACGACCTGACATATCAAAAGGGATTACGACTCCAATGGTCTTCCTCCTACAAGGAACGACTTCGTTCTAATTTCCGTTATCTACGACCTGACATATCAAAAGGGATTACGACCCGTCACCAGCAAGCTTCAGCAGATGAGCAGCGGGTTTGCGTTATCTACGACCTGACATATCAAAAGGGATTACGACATTAGACCCAAGAACAAAAGAGTTGACTAAAGCTGTGTTATCTACGACCTGACATATCAAAAGGGATTAAAAATTCAATCTGTTCATGCATGGTTGACAATCAAAATATTTGACAAATAAAGATGGTCAATCTGATAAACAGTGATATATTGATTGATGATCAATTGTGAATCTTTTCCGCGAATAAAATCCTGAGCATACTATGAGTTTTAAGATATTATCTCTTGATGGTGGTGGCGTTCGAGGTTATTTGAGCGCCAAAATATTGTCAAATATGGAGGATTATTTTAATCATCGTACAAATGAAGAGATGCCAATAGGTCAACGATTTGATTTTATTGCAGGAACTTCTACAGGCGGGATTATAGCCTTGGCATTAGCTCTTGGTAAAACAGCTCACTATATTGAAGAATTATATTACAAATATATCCCTGAAATTTTTGGAGAAAAACGGAACTTATTATCAGCAGTTAATTCTCCCAAATATAAATCTTCAATGTTGGAATTGATGGCTGCAGAAGTTTTTGGAGATTATTCATTAGAGAATGTTAAGACCCATGTATTGATCACGTCAGTTAATTTGGATAATGCACAGCCAAGATTCCATAAAAGTGATTATTTTACAAGAAACGCTGGTAGGTTATCTGAAAAATTGAAAGATATTGCTATGGCTACGTCTGCCGCGCCAATATATTTTAAGGCAAAAGCAGATATGAAATATTCGCACCATTTAATTGATGGTGGAATATGTGCTAATAACCCATCATTATCAGCGGTAATAGATGCGTTGGATTTTGAGGAAACAAATTCTTTAAAAACCATCCGGCCAAAGAATATTAACGATATTACTCTTGTTTCTGTTGGGACTGGAGAAAGGGGAGAAATGCCTTATGATTCAAAAAAGTTGGCAAATGGAGGCTGGTATACTTGGGCAAGACCTGTTATAGAGGTTTTAATGGAGAGCCAGTCACAAATGGCGCATTTCCAAACGAAATCTTTATTAAAAGATCGTTATTTGAGAATCAACCCATCGCTTCCGTTTACAATGAAATTAGATGATATTGAGAAGCTTGATAATTTAAAAAACCTGGCAAGTTTAAATGCTGACACAGAAAATTTTTTGAAGAGGTATTTTTGAATTTGCCGAACAGAAGGCTGATTTTGTAGCTTAATTGATTTACCAGAAACTCGGAGGGTCTGGGTATGAGTTCTGAACGGAGTGAGCCGATACAGGAGAGTGAGAGTGTGGAACTCAAAAAAAAGTCTTGCCGAGCTGAAGGACGGGGTGATTTCGATGGTTGCGATTCTGAACAAACATGGTGCCGGTGAGCTTTGGTTTGGTGTGGCGCCCAGCGGGAGTGTGGTTGGCCTTGATGCCAACGAAAAGACTCTGCGTGACGTGTCGCAGACTATCGGGTCGCATATTGAACCAAGAATTTATCCGCATATTGAGCTTGCCCAACTCAACGGCAAGAGCTGCCTGCACATCACCTTCAGCGGGCAGGAGATGCCATATTTCGCTTATGGCCGAACCTACATGCGGGTTGCTGATGAAGATCGCCAGCTTACTGCCCGCGAACTGGAAAACATCATTCTCCGTAAGCACATGGTGGCAAGGTGGAAATCAGTGGAGATATACTGCTCAGTCAAGCTGTTCGCAAGCCGCCGCAGAGCAGCACGTCGCACAGTGCAGAGCAAGCAGCCCGCCTTCGCAATGAAGAGAAGAGCTTGCAGCAAACTCCCGCAAAACCGAAATCACCCCAAGCAACAAACCACCCTATAAGTCCTATCAGTCCCACCCGTTCCATCAACCAAGGTTCCCCAATTTTTCAACAATAGTTTGTACTACCGCCCCATCAAGGAAACTCCCCATTGGTATACTGTGAGTAAAATGTATAAATTCGAAGAAATAGCTTGCCTCACTCAGGCATCGGGAGTTCGGGGCTTCTGCGCTTTGAAAAATTGCAGGAACTCGGTGCAACCAGGCTTGTTTGAGAGCCATCTGAAATTTTTAAAAGGATGTACACTATGGTACACACACTCTATGCAACCTATGACGGACATGTTCTTATGCCCGAAGGAGAGGTTGACTTATTACCGAATCACAGGTATTTGATTCAAATTGAAAGTCAACAGCAACCTGAACCAAAAAAGAATGTTCTGCAACGACTTTCAGAGAGAGCGATGGATTTAGGAGTTTCCGATTTGGCCTCTCAACATGATCATTACTTATATGGAACAGAAAAGCGATGAGGAAATCATTTTTTATTGATACCAGCTACATTTTAGCCTTGCTGAACGCTCAGGATGAATTTCATCGTCAAGCGGTAAGCTTGGCTGATCAAATTGATGGTTCATTTTTGACGACTGAGGCGGTTCTTACTGAAATCGCAAATGCCTTGGCAAGGCAGCAATGGCGTGCATTGGCGATAGATACTATCAATAATCTTCGTGATGATAACGATGTGGAAGTGGTCTCAATAACGCCGAAACTGTTTTCACAAGCAATGGAGTTTTATGCCTCTCGCATGGATAAAGAGTGGGGACTCACTGATTGTCTCTCCTTTATCGTCATGAAGGAGAAAAAACTGACTGATGTACTAACCACCGATCATCATTTCGAGCAAGCGGGTTTCACGCCTCTCATGCGCAAAAAGGGTAAGTGATGCGTTGTATTATTTTGTACCAGTATCAACCAAAAAGCACCCTTTCACCGGAACCCCGCCTTCGCTACTTCAGTCAAAATATTCGGGAGACGCAAGGGACTTACCGTGGAGAATTTCAACGAGTTCTATCGACAGGACGGACGTTTGAATTCAAGTGGCAGGAACAAGAGGGTTTTTAGTGGTAAGGTGGATGTGTCAATTGAAGACCCTGAGGTTTTAAACCGGGAGTGGCTGCATAACCCCGTGACAGCAAAACTGAACATCATGCAGATTGGTGAAGGTCGCCCGAGATATACGTTGATGTCAATGACCGATTTGATCCGATAGGGAAGGGGAACTTACGAGGGCAAAAGCCACGGTCACTTTTTTGACGTGCGATGAAACGGTTACGACTGTGGTCGCAGCAAAAAAGCACATCTCGTCAGCGGCCTCTAAGCCTGATGTTCCCCCTACAGCCTTTTCCCCTTCAGCCGCAACGAATTACTGACCACCGACACGCTGCTGCCAGCCATGGCAAGGCCGGAAAAGACCGGATTAAGGAAGATACCCCACAATGGAAACAGTGCTCCGGCGGCAAGCGGAATACCGATGATGTTGTAGATAAAGGCCCAGAAGAGGTTCTGGCGGATGACGCGCATGGTGGCGCGTGAGAGGGTGATGGCCTGCGCTACCTTGTTGATGTCGCCCTTGAGCAGGGTAATGCCAGCCGACTCTATGGCAACGTCTGTTCCGGTGGCCATCGCAATGCCGACATCGGCCTGGGCAAGTGCAGGAGCATCGTTAATGCCGTCGCCAGCCATCACCACTTTTCTGCCCTCTGCCTGCAACTCCCTGATTTTATTTGCCTTGTCCTGGGGCAGCACTTCGGCAATCACCTCGTCAATGCCCACCTGTTTTGCCATAAAGCGTGCAGCCGACAGATTGTCACCGGTGAGCATGATCACTTGTAATCCCTTGCGTTGCAGTGATGCAACAGCCTCCCTTGCGAGAGGTTTGACGGTGTCGCCGAGGGCAATCAGCCCTGTGGTTCTGCCATCCTCCTCAATCAGGACAACGGTTTTGCCCTCTTCCTGAAGTTTTTGAAGCTCGGGCATCGTTTTTTCGCTTTCAATCGGCTTGCGGATGGTTACGGGAGTGCTGTTAATCGTAGCAGAAACACCTATGCCTTCGAGTGCCGAAAAGTCCTTGATTTCACCAGGGACAAGCTGCTGTTTGCGGGCGGCTTCGACAATTGCCTGCGCCAGCGGATGTTCCGAACGGCTCTCAACGGTGGCGGCAAGCTGCAGCAGGGAGGTGATGCTTCTCTCCTTGTCGAGCGTAATAATGTCAGTCACCTGCGGATTTCCGGTGGTGATGGTGCCGGTCTTGTCGAACACAACCGTATCAATGGTGCTGAGTTTTTCGAGGCTTTCGGCATTTCGTATCAAAATACCGTATTCCGCTCCCTTGCCGATGCCGACGATGATGGCCGTCGGTGTGGCGAGCCCGAGCGCACAGGGGCAGGCAATGACGAGAATGCCGACCAGGCCCATAATGCCGTAGGAGAGGCTGGTTGAAAAACCAAGATATGCCGTGCCAACCGTCAGCCAAATCAGAAAGGTGAGCAGAGCCAGAACCAGCACAACCGGCACAAAAATACCGGCAACTGTATCGGCAATCTGCTGGATGGGCGCTTTTGACCCCTGCGCTTCCTCGACCATTTTGATGATGCGGGCAAGCACGGTCTCCGAGCCGACGCTGGAAGCGGTAAAGGTGAACGATCCCTGTTTGTTGATGGTGCCGCCAATCACTGTGTCGCCCGTCTTTTTATCGACCGGTATTGATTCACCAGTCACCATTGATTCGTCAATGGATGAGTATCCCGCCTTGATAATGCCGTCAACCGGGAGCTTTTCGCCAGGCTTCACGATAATGGTGTCGCCCTTTTTCACCTGCTCAACCGGGATCTCAACCTCCACGCTACCTCTCTGCACCAGAGCGGATTTCGCCTGCAAATTGATCAACTTTTCGATAGCCTCTCCGGTCTTCATCTTTGAGCGGGCTTCGAGATATTTCCCCAGCAGGACAAAGCCGATAACAACAATGGTAACATCAAAGTAGGTGGAATCAGGCGCGTGCAGGAATGCTTTTACAGAGGGAATCAGTGTGATGAGCGCACTGTAGAGGTAGGCCGTCACCGTCCCGATACCGATCAGCGTATCCATGCTTGCAGCTCCGCTTCGGATAAACATGACAATGCCATGCAGGAATGGCGCTCCGGTACGGAAGACCATCCAGGTGGAAAGCAGCATGAAAAAGATATTCAGGTGCTCCATGGAGAGAGGCAGATGCGGGATGGCGTGCATAAACATCGAAGCGATATCCCACATCATAAGGATAAAAACCAGCAGGGCTACCGGCAGCGCAAACTGTACCTTTCTGAGCTGAGCATGCAGCTCTCTCTCCTTCTCCTCCCTCTTCTTTGTGGCATCGGGGGCTGCTGCCGAAAGAGCCGCAGGAGCTTCTTCAACCTCAAGGGAGTAGCCATATTTGTTGATGACCTCATTGAGCGCTTCGGGTGTCAGTCCGTTGTTCTCAAACTCAATCTTCGCTGTTTCAGTCGCCAGATTGACATTGACCTCCGTAATGCCATCAACCTTTGAGAGCTTTTTGGTGATGATGGCTGCACAGCTTGCGCAATGCATACCCTTGACGCTGTATGTCTGAGTGGTCATGGAGAAAAGTTAGTGGACGTTGATGACTCCGCGTGGCACCCCCATGGCGCAGGTTATCTTGTAAGTGCCTGCCCGCTGCGGCGTGAACTCCATGACAATTTTTTTGCCTTTTACCAGAGGCTCAGGTTTGTTCCAGAGGCCGGGCACCATGATGCTGCTCATACATCCGGCGCCTGTCTCTGTCGGGTTGACTTCAAGATGTACTTTCTCTCCGGTTTTCATGGCAAAGGACTTTTGCGAAATATCGTTGGCTTTTGTATAACCGACGGTAAAGTTTTTTGCAACCATTGCTGCAACAGATGGCGCCTGAGCGGAAAGACTCAGGAGTGTTGCGGTAAGTACTATTATTCTTTTCATAGAAGGTTACTTTATAGGCTCATTCATATCTACCCGACAGTCACATAACGCATTTTCTCAGGTTACCGTTCGAGCTTGAATTCAAAATATGACGCAGTCTCGAATCATTTTTCTTAAATCCCGTAGGAGCGGCATGTTGGTAGAAATCAGCATAATCCGAACCTTCGCTACCAACATGCCGCTCCTACGGAGCTTGAAAACAAAGAGCATTTTCTTAAATCCCGTAGGGATGGCATGTTGGTAGAAACCAGCATAATCCAAACCCCCGCTACCAACATGCCGCTCCTGCGGAGCTTGAATTGGAGAGCATTCAGTGTTTCATGCCCGAATGGTGCAACCGGCCTCTCTTCAGGTCCCGTGTTTTCATCAGCACAAAGATGACTGGCGTCATGATGAGAACATGAATTGCCGACGAAATCATTCCCCCAATCATCGGCGCGGCGATTGGTTTCATCACATCTGCTCCGGTGCCGGTTGACCACATGATTGGAATCAGACCCAAAAGGGCTACGGCAACGGTCATCAGTTTGGGACGCAGGCGGAGCACTGCTCCCTCGAAGGCGGCATCATAGATATCCTGCTCAGTGCAGGGGCCGTTCAGCAGTTTTTTGTCGAGTGCCTCGTGCAGGTAGATAACCATCACCACGCCGGTTTCAACAGCGATGCCATAAAGTGCAATAAAGCCGACCCAGACAGCCACCGAAAGGTTATAATTGAGAGCAGAGACCAGATAGACCCCGCCAACAAGGGCGAAAGGCACCGAAAGCATCACCATTGAGGCCTCCAGTACCGACTTGAAGGTGAAGTAGAGCAGGATGAAGATGATGACCATCCCCAGCGGTATCAGTACCTGGAGACGCTCTTTTGCACGAATCTGGTTCTCCCACTGCCCTGACCAGGCGACATAGTAACCGGCTGGCAGCTTGAGCTTTTGTTCCAGCACCTGCTTTGCCTCAGTAACAAAACTGCCCATGTCGCGTCCCCGAACGTTCAGGTAGACCAGCGAGCGCAGCAGGCCGCCTTCGCTGTTAATTTCAGGCGCACCGGTGGAAATCTTCATGGTTGTGACGAGGGAGAGCGGTATCTGGGCCCCTTCCATGCCGCCAACAAGAATACGACCGATTGCCGGAATATTGTCGCGGTAGTCGCGCAGGTACCGGATGCGGATCGGGAAGCGGTTACGTCCTTCGACGGTCGTGGAGAGCATCTCTCCTCCGAGGGCCGTCTCAATCACATCCTGAATGTCGCCCACACTTACCCCATATCGTGCGGCAGCTTCGCGGTCGATGTTGATATCAAGGTAGTTGCCGCCGGTAACCCTTTCTGCAACCACGTCGGCGGCGCCATTGACCGGTTTGAGAATCGATTCAGCCTGAAGCGCCAGATCTTTCAGCACATTCAGGTCATTGCCGAAAATCTTGACGCCGAGATCGGTGCGTACGCCGGTGGAGAGCATGTTGATGCGGTTGATAATCGGCTGGGTCCACCCGTTACGCACGCCAATCTGTTGCAGCTTGGAGTCGAGTTCGGCCACAATATCCGCTTTTTTGATTCCCTCTCGCCACTGCTCTTTGGGTTTCAGAATGATGATACTTTCGAACATGGAGACCGGCGCAGGGTCGGTAGAGGTTTCGGCACGGCCAACCTTGCCAAGAACATGCTCAACTTCCGGCACGCTCTTGATGATCTTGTCTTCTATCTGGATAATGCGTTTGGCCTCGGTGATGGAGACATTAGGCAGCGTTACCGGCATGTAGAGCAGCGATCCTTCGTCGAGGGGCGGCATGAACTCAGAGCCGAGATTCATGAACATCGGCACGGCAACAGCGAGCGCCACCAGGTTCAGGGCAATGGTCGTTTTTTTCCAGTGGAGCACCCAGCGGATAACCGGTGAATAGAGCTTGATGAAAAAGGTTGATACAGGATTGGCGCTCTCAGGACGCATCTTTCCCCGCATGAAGTAGTACATCAGCACCGGCACCAGTGTGATGGCAATCATGGCAGACCCCATCATCGAGAAGGTTTTGGTGAAAGCGAGAGGGTGAAAGAGCTTGCCCTCCTGACCTTCCAGCATGAAGACCGGCACAAAGGAGAGGACGATGATTGCCAGCGAGAAGAAGATCGCCCGCCCGACCTGCTTTGCTGAATGGATGACAATCTCCAGCCTTTTTGCATCCCGTTCTTCAGGCGGTATCTCCGAGAGGTGGCGATAGCAGTTTTCCACCATAATAACCCCTGCGTCTACCAGAACACCAATTGCGATAGCGATGCCGCCAAGCGACATGATATTGGAGCTGACTCCCATCAACTTCATGGTGATAAAGGCAATCAGAACAGCAATAGGAAGGGTGAGCACAATCACCAGAGCGCTCCGGAAGTGGAGCAGAAAGATGAGAATCACCAGTGAGACAACAATTGACTCCTCAAGCAGGTTTTTCTTCAGCGTCTCGATTGCCCGCATGATCAGGTCAGAGCGGTCGTATGACACCTTTATTTTCATGCCGGGAGGCAATCCCTTTTCCAGATCGGTGATCTTCAGCTTGACCCGATCAATGACCTCCTTGGCGTTTTCGCCATATCGCATCACCACAATGCCGCCTACCGCCTCGCCATTGCCGTTGATATCGAGCATGCCTCTTCGAATGGCGCCGCCTATCTGAACAGTGCCAAGATTCTTGAGGTAGACGGGAATACCGCGCATGTCGGTTCCAACGACAATGTTTTCAAGATCAGCTTTGGACTTCACATACCCGCTGCCACGGATGAGGTACTCGGCATCAGCCTGTTCAATCAGTTTGCCACCAACATCCTTGTTGGAAGCCTTGACTGCATCCATCACTTTGCCGACCTTGATGTTGTAGGCAAACAATTTGTTGGGGTCGATATCAATCTGATATTCCCTTACAAAACCGCCGATAGAGGCCACCTCTGCAACTCCCGGTACCGTGTTGAGCTGGTAACGGATAAACCAGTCCTGAAGGGTTCGGAGCTGTTCCAGGTCGTACCCTTTTCCCTCAACGGTATACCAGAACACATGGCCAACGCCTGTCCCATCCGGGCCAAGTGTGGGAACCACCCCTTGAGGCAACAGTGAAGCCGCATAATTCAATCGCTCAAGAACGCGGGTTCTGGCCCAGTAGATGTCGGCCTTGTCGTCGAAGATGACATAAATCATCGAGAAACCGAAGGCACTCGATGCTCGCACAGCACGAACCAGAGGAAGCCCTTGCAGGTTAGCCGCAAGCGGATAGGTGACTTGATCTTCGACCACTTGAGGCGAACGGCCAGGATAGTCGGTAAAGACGATCACCTGGTTGTCGGAGAGGTCGGGAATGGCATCGACCGGCGTTTTATAGACCGACCAGATGCCCCAGGTTATAATTAACCCGAAAACCATCAGCACGACGATCCGGTTACGGGAAGAGTATTCTATAATCTTCTCAATCATTTCAGTTGGGATTCGGAGTCAATAAGATATCCTCCTGAAACCGCTACCTTGTCGCCGGGGTTGAGGCCCGATAAAATCTGTACGTTATCGTTGTTGCGTTGCCCGACCTTGACCTCACGCGATTCGAACATTCCCGGCGAGCTTTCCACCCAAACCACCTGTCGTTTGCCGGTGTCCATGACTGCGGTGACAGGAACAACAATTGAAGAGTCGAGCGGCTGCTTGATGATGGCATTGACGAACATATCCGGCTTTAGTTGTATTCCGGGATTCGCCATCTCCACTCGCGCCTTAAGCGTTCTGGTCTTGGGATCAAGAAAAGGATAGATGAAGGATATCCGCCCGGTGAAGGAGCTTTGAGTGAGAGACTGTGAGCGGATTTCGACCTGCTGGCCAACGTGTACATAAGAAGATTCATTTTCGTAGATCTCCAACTCGACCCAAATTGATGAAAGATCAGCAATGTTGAACAGTACCTCTCCGACGCTGACGTACTGCCCCTGTTGCACCATTTTTTCAATCACGATACCGGAGAACGGCGAATAGACGGGAAGCCTCATCTTTGGGTTGCCGTTTCTTTCCAACGACTCGATTTGGCTGGCCTTGACTCCAAAAAGTAACAGTCGTTCTTTCGCCGCAGCCACCAGCCCTTCTCCATTTTGTGCAATGGAGGTGAATGATGAGTTGTTCAGTTGGTTGCGGCTCCTGATGGCCAGAAGGTACTCCTGCTGAGCGGCAACGAGATCGGGGGAGTAGACTTCTGCTACAGGCTTATCTTTGCTGACGATGGCACCCACACTGTTGACATTCAATCTGTCGATACGGCCCGCCACCCAGGCAGTGACTTTGGCCTGTCGTGACTGGTCATATTGCACAATGCCCACCGCATTGATCTCCTTGTTCAACGTCTCCATTGTCGCTTCAACGGTCGCAACATTGGCCATGACACGCTGATTCGGCGAGAGTGAGAGGTGATCAACTCCAGCAGGCTGATCGCTGCTGCCGGTGTCAATCTTTTTGATCAGTTCCATGCCGCAAATCGGGCATACACCGGGTTTCTCCCTGATAATAAAGGGATGCATCGAACAGGTATAGAGTTGCCTCTGCTGAATTGTTTTCTGTGTGGTTGCCTTGACCGAATGTTGATTTTGCCACAGCAACCAGCCCCCGCCACCTGCAAACGCAAGCAGAACAAGAAGCAGGGGAATGACAGTTTTCTTCTGCATAGCCGTGATTTTGTTAATTCTTATGATGCCCGGTGTTGACTGATGCTGCTGTTGGATCGGTTCCGATGGCAGCTTCAAGCTGGGCAAGTTTCATCATATATTCCGCCTGTGACTCGTAGAGTTCCCGCTCATAGTTGAACAGGGTCATTTTGCTGTCGAGGAGTGTCAAAAAATCCACCTTGCTCGCCCGATAGCTGATAAGCGCTGATTCGAGAGAGTGCTCAGCCTGGGGAATAATTCCGTTTCTGTAGAGTTCTGTCAGTTTACGACGACGTTCCAGTTGGGCAAGGGTTTCGGTGATGGCAAAGGAGATGGAGTTTTTCAGGGCATTCAGCTCCTCAGTTGCCATGGTTCTTTCAAAGGCTGACTCAGCTCGCATTTCGCGGCGTTTTTCCTGCTGAAAAGGGAGGTTGAAGGTTACACCAAGGCTTATCATGTTGTCGCCCGGATCTGTTGCCATACCTGCGGAAACGGGATCACGAAACATGTATTCCAGCGAGATGTTGAAATCGGGAAAAAACTCCTTTTTTGCCAGACGGAGTGAGGTCTCTGCCTTGTTTACAACGCTGGTCAGACTTTTTACCTGTGGCCGCTGCTCAATGGCTAAAGCATTCAGTTGCTCTGGAGAGAGAGAGAGATTCGGCAGAGTGAAGTCCGCAACCTGGCCGAGAGGGGTACTTCCTGAGCGGCAGAGAAGGTAATTCAGGTTAGCTTCAAGGCTCTTCCGCTGTTGCTGCAGGGTGATCTGCATAGCAATCATTTTTGATTTTTCCAGGCCCGCCTTGAAAATATCCGGTTGCACACCCTGACCGATTGAGTATTTCAACTCAGTAACCGCAACCACATCGGAGAGGAGTTTCAGGTTTTTTTCAACGATCGCCAGTTCCTTGTCAACAGCCCAAAGCTGATAATAGTTTTCTTTAACCATGCGTGTCAATTCCAGCTTTCGCTCTTCGACTGCCCATTTATACGACTCGGCTTCCTGCCTGGCCACCTCTTTCCGGAGAGCTCGCTTGCCCCAAAAGGGGAGTTGCTGAGAAATACCGATGACTTTGGCCGATTGGGTATCCCTGTTGAAAACAAAAGGGTTCCGGGCCGGAACGTTCTGCACCTTGAACATGAGCATCGGATCGTCCAGCGCTGAGGCTTGCTTGACCTTGCTGGAAAACATCTGCCAGCGGGACTCGGAAGCTTTCAGTTCAGGATTATTGGCCACTGCGGCAGCAACAAGAGCGGGGAGCTGTTCTGCTGGTAATTTTTTCTCTTCCGATTCTGCAAGTGCAGAGGAGAAAGAGAGCAGTATCAGTAACGCAAGCGTATGAACTTTTTTCATTAAGTCTCTGGTCAAAACTCCGAAGTAGTGTGAAATTCAAGCTCAGGGTAGTCCTCCCGGGCGGTTTTCATCATCCATTCGCTTTCGGCAAAAAAGACTGGATGATCTTCCTTGTCGGCCGCTATGGCGTTCCATTTGCGGCGAAGGAACTCTGCAAGCATCTCCTTGTTGTTGCCGGTAATCCAGAATGCCTTGTGAAAGCGCAGGGGAGTGAAATCGCACTGGGCGCCGTACTCGTGTTCCAGGCGGAATTTGATCACATCGAACTGCAGCTCTCCTACGGTACCGATGATTTTGCGTGTACCGTGCTGAATGAAGAGCTGGGCGACACCCTCTTCGGTGAGCTGGCGGACACCCTTGTCGAGCTGTTTGGCCTTCATGGGGTCGCGGTTTTCGAGCGCCTTGAAGATTTCAGGCGAGAAGCTTGGGATTCCGCGGAAATGCAGATCCTCACCTTCGGTAAGGCTGTCGCCAATTTTCAGGGAACCGTTGTCATAGAGGCCGATGACATCTCCCGGCCATGACTCATTAACAACACTTTTTTCATTGGCCATGAACTGGGTCGGACTTGAAAACCGTATTTTCTTCTTCAGCCGGGTGTGGTAGTAGAACTTGTTGCGCTCGAAGCTGCCTGAGCAGATCCGGAAAAAAGCGGTGCGGTCGCGGTGGTTCGGGTCAAGATTGGCATGGATTTTAAAGACAAATCCGCTCATGCTCTCTTCGGAGGCTTTAACGACGCGTTCAGCCGCTTCCCGTTCATCGGGGCTTGGTGCGACAGCAAGGAATGTTTCAAGCAGCTCCCTGACACCAAAGTTGTTGATGGCGCTGCCGAAAAATACTGGAGCGAGCAGACCGTCACGGTAAATATCCTCATGGAAAGGCTCATAGACACCTTCAATCAAGGCAACATCTTCCCGGAGTTTTTTGCCAAAACTTTCCGGGATCCATTTCTCCAGTTCAGGGTCGTTCAGGTCATTGACCCGGATATTGCTTTCGCTGATGCGGGTGGTATTGGCCTCAAAAAGGTTAAGCTCTTTGTTGTAGAGGTTGTAGACTCCCTTGAAAGTCTGCCCCTGACTGATTGGCCAGGTGAGAGGCCGGACGCTGATCTGCAGCTTGTGCTCAAGCTCATCAAGCAGTTCAAAAGGGTTGCGGCCCTCACGATCCATCTTGTTGATAAAGATGATCACCGGTGTGTTGCGCATACGGCACACCTCCATCAGCTTTTCTGTCTGCTCTTCGACTCCCTTGACGCAATCCACGACAAGAATGACACTGTCGACAGCAGTCAGCGTCCGATAGGTGTCCTCGGCAAAATCCTTGTGTCCCGGAGTGTCGAGAATATTGACCCGTTTTCCGGCATACTCAAAACCCATGACCGACGTTGCAACGGAGATTCCGCGCTGCTTTTCGATCTCCATAAAGTCGCTTGTCGCGGTTTTGCGGATCTTGTTGCTTTTAACAGCACCAGCGGTTTGAATGGCACCACCAAAAAGCAGAAATTTTTCAGTCAGTGTTGTTTTTCCGGCATCAGGGTGGCTGATGATGGCAAAAGTCTTTCGTCTTGCTGTTTCCTTTACTAAATCCATTATATAATTATTAACTCTTTGCTTCCAGTCGGTTTTTGCCGCCGGGTGTTAAAAAATACCGTAGCCGGTTACGAATACATGTAAAATGTTCTGTGTCGTTGCTCCTGCACAAGCGATGGCTGGCGTGATGTAGTACATTTGCCGGAAAAGATACAAAGAACCATCCGAATAAACAGAATCTCTCTTTGATTGGTGTTTTTCTCTTTCGGGATAATTGGCCGATTAGAGTATTTTCATAAAAAGCCATCAATACTAATCATATAACTTTTGTGGAGGCGCTTTGGGTACACTTGAAAAAGTACTGGATCAGATCAGCGGCTATGTCTGGGGAGTTCCTTTGCTGATGCTTCTTTTCGGCACACATCTTTTTTTGACCTTCAGGCTTGGATTTATTCAGAAATACACTTTTCGGGCAATAAAAATGTCCTTCACCAGAACAAAGGAGGGTGAAGGAGAGATCAGCCATTTTGGAGCGCTTGTCACCGCTCTTGCCGCAACGATAGGTACCGGCAATATTGTTGGAGTTGCCACAGCAGTTGCTGCAGGTGGTCCAGGGGCGGTGCTCTGGATGTGGTTGACCGGTGTTTTCGGTATTGCTACCAAATATGCCGAGGCTGTTCTTTCCGTGAAATATCGCACCATCGGAGAAGATGGCACGGTTTCAGGAGGGCCGATGTACGTGCTGGAAAAAGCTATGAACATGAAATGGCTCGCCGTGCTCTTTGCATTTTTCACCTCGGTTGCAGCATTCGGGATAGGCAATATGGTGCAGGCCAATTCTATAGCGGTGATGGTGCAGAACAACTTCCATATCTCTCCATGGATTACTGGCGTGGTATTGACCGTGTTTACCGCGATTGTTATCATCGGGGGTATTACCTCTATCGCTAAAGTATGCGAGTACCTTGTGCCGTTCATGGCTATCTTTTATGTTGCAGGATGTGTTGTGCTCCTTGTGTTGAAGCATGAAACCCTTCTTGATACCATTCAGCTCATCATTTCATCAGCATTCAACGGGCAGGCAGCACTTGGTGGATTTGCCGGAGCCGGTGTCAAGGAGGCGATGCGCTTCGGTATTGCCCGAGGTCTCTTTTCCAACGAATCCGGTCTTGGCAGTGCTCCGATTGTTGCCGCAGCCGCACAGAGCAAACATCCGGTGAAACAGGCACTGATCTCCTCAACCGGCACCTTCTGGGATACCGTCGTGGTTTGTCTCGCCACCGGAATTGTGGTTGTCAACTCCGGTATGTGGCAGAGTGGACTGAAAGGCGCAGAGCTTACCAGTGCGGCCTTCGATGCCGTCCCCTATATCGGCAATACCGTCTTGACGTTCGGTCTTCTGACCTTTGTTTTTTCCACTATTCTTGGCTGGTCCTATTACGGGGAGAAAGCCATCGAGTACCTGTTTGGCAAAAAGCTCATCAAGCCCTACCGTTGGGCATGGGTTGCCGCAGTCATGGTCGGTTCCGTCGCCTCACTCCAGGCGGTCTGGACATTCGCCGATATCGCCAACGGCCTTATGGCGTTACCCAACCTTGTTTCCTTGATTGTGCTCAGCCCAGTCATTGCCGCCGAGACAAAAGACTATTTCTCGCACCAAGAGGACAAAGATGGACGCAGGTGATTTTTTTGAAAGTAAATACAAAGAATCATCTGCATCCCCCTTTTCTTTTGAAAGGCTTTAGAAGAGTTGGAAATGTGTTATATTTGAGGACATTATATCTTGAAAAAAATGTGTGAATGATTATGAAATTTCCTGTTTGTGAATTTGCGGAAGCTGAAGAGGGATTTTATTCTCAATGTGCCTCTTGCCCTATAGATTCCGCCTCTTCGGGCTGCGCACTTGATCAGCTTGATGATGGTATTTACCAGTTTGAGGGAACTACCCCCAATAACGGGGTCAAGGCCCTTTTCTACTTCAGAGACAACGAAGGCAATCAGGTTAAAAAGAGGGAGGCCATTCATGTCGAGATTCATGAGCTTGATGAACTGGGTCACCTGATCACTATTCTTTATGGTATTGTTGATCCTGAAGGAATTATTTATCTGAAAAACTCGGATTCTGAAAAAAATGTATAGTCAGAAAAATATTGAGTAATCCGGTTTCCCCTTAGCCAATGACCCTGAATAAACTCTATTTTGATGTTGGGGAGGAGGTTCGTGACCTCACCATTGTCGGCGGTGGCCCTACCGGAATTTTTGCGGCATTTCAGTGCGGGATGAACAACATAAGCTGTCGTATTATTGAAAGTATGCCGCAGCTTGGCGGACAACTTGCTGCGCTTTATCCCGAAAAACATATCTACGATGTTGCCGGTTTTCCCGAGGTTCCGGCTGCCGGCCTTGTGGAGAGTTTATGGAAACAGACTGAGCGCTATCATCCAGAAATTATTCTTGGAGAAACGGTTACCCGCTACCAAAAGCTTGATGATGGATCATTTGAAGTTACCGTCAGTTCGGGTCGGGTATTTTTGTCGAGAGCACTTCTGATTGCTGCCGGTTTGGGTGCATTTACGCCTCGCAAGCTGCCCCAGTTGACCAATATAGAACATCTTGAAGGTCGCTGCGTTTTTTATGCAGTCAAAAATATCAGTGATTTTGCCGCCCGGCGGGTGGTTATTGTCGGTGGGGGAGATTCCGCACTTGACTGGACTGTAGGGCTTCTGAACACGGCATCGCACGTCACGCTTGTTCACCGAATGCATGAGTTTCAGGGTCATGGCAAAACCGCTCATGAGGTGCTTGATGCCAGGGAGAGTGGCAGAGTTGATGTGTTTTTGAATACCGAGGTCAAGTCGGTTGAGACCGATGGAGATCTGCTGAAGGCTGTTCACCTCCGATCAAAAAATGGCAAGACTCATCGTATCGAAGCCGATCGTCTTCTGTTGCTGATCGGGTTCAAGTCCAATCTTGGCCCGCTTGCAGGGTGGAATCTCGAATTGGCCGAGAGTGCCCTTGTTGTTGACAGCCACATGAAAACATCCGTTGACGGCCTTTATGCCGCTGGTGACATTGCCTATTACCCCGGAAAACTCAAGATTATTCAGACAGGTTTGAGTGATGCTGCTATGGCTGTGCGTCACAGTCTGAATTATATCAAACCCGGAGAAAAAATCAGTACGACTTTCAGCAGTCTGAAAGCCGCAAAGGAAAAGAGGCATGCATCAAAAAATGACTGATCAGAGCCTGCCGTTACCCACCTCATTGCAGGCATGGATGCTTGCGATTCGTCCCAGGACTCTGCCTGCTGGCGCTGTGCCGGTTCTTCTGGGTTCTGCTCTTGCGGCAGTTGATGGCCGGTTCCGTTTGCTGCCAGCGCTTGTTGCCCTGATCTGTGCGCTCGGTATTCAGGTTGCCACCAATTTTATTAATGAGATATACGATTTCCGCAAGGGAGCTGATACTGCGGAGCGGCTTGGCCCGACGAGAACGGTAGCCGCAGGGATCATCAGTGAAAAAACCATGATCAGAGTATCGGCTTCGTTGGTCGGCGCTGTATTTCTGCTCGGACTCTATCTCGTCTACACCTCAGGATGGCCGATTCTTGTAGTCGGTCTCTTCTCTCTCCTTTTTGCCTGGGCCTATACCGGAGGGCCTTATCCTATAGCCTATTCGGGCCTTGGCGATATTTTTGTTTTTGTATTTTTCGGGCTTGTGGCCGTCGGTGGCACTTACTATGTGCAGTCAGACGCTCTGTCGCTGCCCGTCCTTCTTGCCGCTGTGGCTCCGGGGGCTTTTTCGGTCAACATTCTTCTGGTCAACAATATTCGCGATATTGCCACCGATCGTACCGTTGGCAAAATGACACTTCCGGCCCGTATCGGTGGTGAGTGGGCGCGTCGTCTTTATATTGCATTGACCGTTGTTGCTTTTCTTGTTCCCGTCTTCCTTTTCCTGAACGGCTACTCGCCCTGGGGGATGCTCTCTCTGCTCTCAGCTCCCCTTGCTTTCAGTATGATCAGGCAGCTTTACGCAAGTGAAGGGAGAGCGTTAAACAATGTTCTGGCTGGCACGGGCAAACTGATGACCCTTCACGGTCTTCTTTTTGCTGTGGGCATCCTCATTCAATAATTACTTTGACCAGTTATGCATTCCGAGAAGGTGCCTATTGCGCTGATTCAATCATCATGCCAGAGTGATCCGGCTGAAAATATGGCCAAAGCGTGCGGAAAAATAAGGGAAGCTGCTGCCCGGGGTGCCAGGATTATCTGTTTGCAGGAGCTGTTTACCACCCGCTATTTCTGCCAGACGGAAGATTATAAGTCGTTTGACTATGCTGAACCGGTGCCAGGCCCATCAACCTCGGTGATGCAGGAGCTTGCCCGTGAGCTGGAGGTGGTTCTTATTGCCTCGTTGTTTGAAATTCGGGCCAGAGGCTTGTATCACAATACCGCAGTGGTGATTGATGCTGATGGAAGCTCCCTTGGCAAGTACCGCAAAATGCACATTCCCGACGATCCCGGATTTTACGAAAAGTTTTATTTTACCCCCGGTGATTTGGGCTACAAGGTCTTTAAAACCCGTTATGCTACGATTGGTGTCCTGATTTGCTGGGATCAGTGGTATCCTGAAGCTGCACGGCTGACAGCGCTCAAGGGGGCGGAAATTCTCTTTTTTCCAACGGCCATAGGATGGGCGGCCGATGAACTTTCAGCCGAGGTGCGCCGTTCGCAGCGGGATGCCTGGATAACCATACAACGGAGCCATGCCATTGCAAACGGAGTCTTTGTCGCCGCAGTAAACAGGGTTGGAACGGAAGACGAGCTGGAATTCTGGGGCAACAGTTTTGTTTGTGACCCTTATGGTCAGATCATACAGGAGGCCACCCATCAGGATGAAGCCATTGTTTTTGCTGAGTGTGACCGGAGCCGTATAGGGTTTTATCGCTCTCACTGGCCATTTTTGCGCGATCGCCGTATAGAAACCTATGGAGATGTGCAGAAACGGTTCCTTGACGAATAAACCATTGATCACGTTTTCCGTGACTCTTTTTTAATATATTCTCTCGCTTATGAATGCTTATGGCGCAGTTATTGTCAGTACCCTGCTCATTACTTTTGTTGTCAAACTTGTTTCGGAACGGCTGAATCTTAAATCGGCATCGACCGGACTTCCTCTTGAGTTTGTTGGCGTTTTTGATGAAGAGGCCTACAGAAAGTCTGGAGAGTACCTTGGTGCAACAACACGGTTTTCACTCATCGTATCTGCGGTTGATCTCTTTTTTCTTCTCTTTTTCTGGTTTTCAGGCGGCTTTAATCTCCTTGATCAGTTTTTGAGAGGCTATGGTTTTCATCCAGTCGTGAACGGGGTCCTCTATATTTCCGTTTTGCTGCTGTTGCAGTCGCTGATTGATCTTCCGTTCAGTATCTACAAAACGTTTGTCATTGAAGAGAAATTTGGTTTCAACAAAACCACGCCAACCGTTTTTGTGACGGATTTGCTGAAAACCCTCCTTTTGGCAGCGCTGCTTGGTACCCCTTTACTCGCGGGGGTGCTCTGGTTTTTTGAGAGCACCGGATCGCTTGCGTGGCTCTGGGCCTGGTGTGGAGTAACTCTTGTCTCTCTTCTGCTACAGTATATCGCACCGACCTGGATTATGCCTCTTTTCAACAAGTTTGTACCCCTTGAAGAGGGAGAGCTGAAGCGTGCAATCATGGAATATGCCGGAACGGTACATTTTCCTCTTTCTGGTGTCTATGTGCTTGATGGATCAAAGCGTTCAGCGAAAGCCAATGCCTTTTTTACCGGTTTCGGAAAACGCAAGAGAATAGCGCTGTTCGATACCCTCATCTCTGCTCATCCGGTTCAGGAGCTGGTTGCCGTGCTCGCTCATGAGATAGGCCATTTCAAGAAAAAGCATATTATTATTACCATGGTGCTGAGCCTTCTCAATCTTGGTGCCCTCTTTTTTCTTCTCTCTCTTTTTATGAATAACCGCCTGCTGTTTGATGCTTTTTCCATGAAAGATCTTTCGGTTTATGGCAGCTTGATCTTTTTTTCATTGCTCTATACGCCGGTAGAGTGGGTACTTTCCATTGTGCTGCAGGCACTTTCAAGAAAGCACGAGTATGAAGCCGATGCTTATGCTGTTTCAACGTATACCGAGGGCACCTCTCTGGCCGATGCACTGAAAAAGCTGTCACGCAACAATTTGTCGAATCTGACACCGCATCCGCTCTATGTTTTTCTGAACTATTCTCATCCACCGGTCTTGCAGCGCATCATTCGCATTAGAGGGCTTGTTGCTGGTTGAACTAAATCCTTACGTTATGAGTGATTTGAGTTATTATATGCCTCCTGAATGGGCTTTCCACAAGGCAACATGGCTTTCCTGGCCACACCGGCTTGCGACGTGGCCGGGCAAGTTTGAACCGATTCCGGCAATATTTGTCGAGATGTCAGCCTGGCTGAGCTCTTCAGAGGAGGTGCATATCAACGTGCTTGATGAAGCAATGGAGCTGAATGTGTCGGCATTGTTGAGCAACTCAGGTCATGAACAGCTTCGGATGGATCGTATTTTTCTGCACCGGATTTCAACCAACGACTCATGGTGCAGGGATCATGGACCGAATTTTGTTGTTCGCCAGCGAGATGGACTCTGTGAAAAAGTGATCATGAACTGGGAGTACAATGCATGGGGAGGTAAATATCCGGCGTTTCAGGATGATAATGCCGTGCCCGAAAAGATTGCCGCGTTGTTGCAGTTGCCTCTTGTTGCACCCGGCATGGTGCTCGAAGGCGGTTCGATTGATGTTAATGGAAAAGGACTTTTGCTGACCAGTGAAGCGTGCCTTTTGAACCCTAACCGTAATCCCACGCTGAGTCGCGAGCAGATTGAGCAGGAGCTTTGCAGGTATCTCGGTGTTCAAAAAGTTCTGTGGCTTGGCGATGGCATCGTCGGGGATGATACGGACGGCCATGTTGACGATATGGCTCGTTTTGTTAATGAAACGACCGTTGTGATTGCCGTTGAGGACGATCCTGACGATGAGAATTATGTGGCATTGCAGGAAAATTACAGGCGGCTGCACTGTTACACGGATCTTGATGGCAATCCGCTCAACGTGGTGCGACTGCCCATGCCCGTGCCGGTTTTTCATAATGGGTCTCGTCTGCCAGCCAGTTACGCAAACTTCTATATCGCCAACACGATAGTTCTTCTGCCAACCTACCGTTGTTCACAAGACCAGGAGGCTATTCAGATCGTGCAGGAATTTTTCCCTGAAAGGAAGGTCGTCGGTATCGATTGTACCGATATTGTCCTGGGTCTTGGCGCTCTTCACTGTTTAACGCACGAAGAGCCGTTGGGGTAGGCGGTGGGATAGATTGAGTGATCGGGGCTCATTTGTGAACGGCCCCGATCACTCAAATTGTCTGCTTTTGTATTTTATGCTATAGACCAGCTTCCATCAACATCACCAGTTACAAAACCAATAAGAGCGACTGGCATGTCGCGGTTAAGGTTAATGTCTGGTGTAACAAGCGACCAAATAACGTGGTTGCGATTCATAAGTTCAAAGCCAACAACTTGTGGAACTATAATTGGCTCTGTAAATAGCCACTCTTTTTCTGGTGCAGTTGGAATATCAAGTGCCATTTTCAGGATGTTAAGTGCATCGGTTGCTCGCACTTTGCCATCACGGTTAACATCTGCAGCAAGGAACTGGTATTCAGAAACCGTGCCGCCATCGTTGTTGGGATTCAATCCAACAGCAAGCATTAATGTTGCGAGAGCGTCATCTACCGTAACGGCATGATCAAGCTCATCCCCATACCCGTCGTTTCCTGCTTCGATGGCATAGGTGCTTTGTTGTAGCTCTGCAAAGCTAAAATGCCCTTGTGCATCACTTGTTATTGCTGCTGATGTTAAACTAAACGGAGTAAGAGCTTCGCTTTGCACTACTCCTGAATTGAGTGCAAGCTCAAAGCGAGAGGTATCCGCTGGAGCGCTTAAGGTAAGAGTTCCAAGCATGGTTGAGCCTGGAGATAATGCTGTTGTCCCAATGCCACCAAGCTTTACATAGCCAGCCGTTTCGGTGTTCGCAAGCACATTCCAGCTCGACGGTACATGTGCGGCATTTTGCCAGGTAGCCGTTGAACCTGCCTGGAGTTCCAGTTCAACTTGCACGCTCTGAACAGTTTTGTTTGACGAGTTTACCCATAGCTCCACCGTTCGACTTCCATCGGCATGGAGTTCTACGTTCCTGAATTGAACCTCATGTGTTGCCGGCGTAACTGAGGTTGCCTGCAGCGATACTCCTGAAACTGGTACAATATCTTTCCAGAAGGTAATGTTGCCTGACAAGGTGTGGCGTGATAGCGGCGTTGGAATAACATCATCTGTTACCATGAGGGCAAAGGTATCATCTCCCTGTAATCCAGGCTCGTCGGTAGCGGTTACCTTGACGTTCAGCAATCCAGCATCGCCATCATGTGGTGTGCCGCTAAACGTCAGGGTTTCAGCATTAAAGTGTAACCACGCTGGCAATGAGTCATCGTTATCGAGTGCAGCATTGTAAGTTAAGCTATCGTTAGCATCTGCATCCACAAAAGCGTCTGCTGGAAGCTGATACAGGAATTCGTGTTGTTCAGCAACGCTCTGCTCAATCAATGGTATGGCAATAACAGGAGGATTTGCCACATGAATACCACTTGTTGAGCCAAGTGGTAACGTCAGTTCAACGAGCGGGTTGCCTGCAATATCGCGCAAGGTAGCGCCATTTGTCTGTAAAACATCGCCAACAATAATACCGTTTGGTGCATAATCGCCTGCTGCAACGGTGTAGCTAAAGAGAAGCTCGTTTGTACCACTTCCTGATTCATATTTTGCTTTGACGGTACTTTCACCAATGGTGAGCACAATAGCAGGAGGTAATCCAACAATATCAACCGCTACGGCTTCGCTAAATTTGAGGCTTATCTCAAGGCTGTCGCCGATGGCATACACGCCATCTGCCGGCAAAGTCAGTACTGTGATTTCTGGAGGAGCGGTGTCGTTACGCATAGCGTATTCAGCAATGGTAATAGTGAGATCGGCCTTTTCAGGTGCAGCTTCTTTGTTGCCGGCATTATCGGTTGCAATGGAATAGAAAGAGTAGCTATGACCAGCTTCACCAACAAATGTAGCTTCGTTAAGTGTTGTATTATCAAGCCAAAGCGTGTAGTCGCTACCGTTATCTGATACATAAAGTGAGTATCCTGCAATTGCTGAACCAACATCACTGCCCGACCAACGAATAACGAATTGTGCTGTAGCAATAGTTGATCCATTGTTATTAGCCTCTACGTGGCTTTCAGGTGCTTGCATGTCGAGCGTATTGAAAATAGCGGGAGTATCAATTGGTTCTTGCGTGGTAAAGACGATGGTGGCTTCGGCATCAATTACCGTGCCGGTTGGTGCATCATCGTCAGGGTTAACGCTGTAGGAAACAAATCCTTCACCAAGGCCTTTGTTAAGTTCTGCATTGATGGGAAGAAAACCAATATTTGGATCTTCGGGAATTTCACCGGTTGCAGGATCAATAGTGGTAAAGCTCCAAAAAGCTTTGTGTGTGGTAATATCAATACTTGCAACCACATCAACCATATAGCCTTTGGTATCACGTAAATCAAGGCGATTAATATAAAATGCGGTGTTGTCGGGCACATCAACATAAATATCACCCCAACCAAAATCTTCAAGACGGAAGCTGTATGGGTTAAGATCGCTATCAAGCGTTTGCGTAATTAATACTTGCTGTGCAGGTGCGGTTGCTGTTGGTTCATTTTCAAAATGGATAGCATAGTAAAGTGGTTGTTCGGCATTGATCCACTCTTTTTCACCAAAACCTTCTGGTCCAGTAATATCGTTAGGATCACTTGGTCGCACAATGGTAATATTGTGCCTTACTTGTTGATCCCATACATCATAGGTGTTCGACCACTTATCCCATACACTCAAACCGTTGTTAACAATGCTTACTGTCCAATCACTTTTTTCAAGTAGGGAAGATGTGTTTTCGATTCCTAATTCAAACAACTTCCCTGACTTTTGAGGTGAAAGTATTCTGCCAGATGCTAAATCAAACACACTGTCGGCAACACTTGCAACCGATTTTGCGGTTTCGTTTCCTGACAAACTTGTCATATCCTCAAAAAGGCCGCCGTCAAAAGGCACACTCTCATCTCGGGCAGCAGCTACCATTTGATTAATGCCTGTTCCAATACTCCAGCCTGCACGCAGTGCTACGGCAGAAGCCACAATTGCAGCACCAACGGTGAGACTTGCGGGAGCTGTTGCAACCACAACCGCTATCGCTAAGCCCGATCCAACAACATTTAAAACTCCTTTGCCAAACAAACTCCATGAGAAATAACCTGTTGGATCTACATAATTGAGCGGAGAGTTTCCTGAGTAACTATACAAATTTAATCCACCACCAACTCCTATTGTATCTTGCTGCATGAACCGTCCTTCTTCTGCGCTGTAGTAGCGGGCACGCATAAAGTCAAGCCCGTTGCCTTCATCCATTACGCCCCATTGCCCAACATATTCAAATGGATTTGCAATGGTTTCGTTGGTAACAAGATTTTCTCCAAATGGCAGATAGCTGTATTGGTTAACATAACTGCCATCTCCGTTTGTTAAGCCAGCCGTTGAGCCAATGGCGTTAAAGTCGTAGTAGTAAGCTGCATTATTACTGCTTTGGCTTTCAAGCCCAATGCCATAGGTGTAACGGGCAAGCGCGTTACCAGCGCTATCGTATTCACCAGCAACATTGGTTATATCGGTGAGATCAAGCTGATATTCTACACGCTCGTCGTTATGGATGGTTGCTATGCGATTGCCAAGTGCATCATATTCATAGTGCCATGTATCGGTTGGAGTGGTTACAGCAACAAGCTGATTTTCAGCATTGTAATTGTAAGAGGTGGTAATGCCATTTTCAGTTTTGCTGGCAAGGTTGCCATCGGCATCGTAACTATAAAGCGTATTGCCAACGCTGCTGTATTGATTAAGATTGTTGGTCAGGTAATTTGTTGTTGCACTATTCTCCGTAACACTGATCCGGTTACCGGCTGCATCGTAACGGTATTCGATTGATTGTCCGTCAGGCAGGGTTACTCCAATAAGCTGCCCAAGTGCATCATAGTCATAATGGGTGGTACCATCAAGCGTTTTCATCTCTGTTCGACGACCCATACTATCGTACGTATAGTCGAAGTATGAGTTTATGGTGCCATCTGCCTGATAGTTTGTCAGATGGGTAATTTGTTCTGCTGTATCGTAGCTGTAGGTGGTAAAGGTGCCATTACCGTTATCGCTACGAAGTAAATGCCCTGTTGCATCGTAACTGTAGGCAGCAACACTATCTCCCGCCTCATCGTTAACTTGTGAAAGGTTGCCAAGCTCATTGTAACTGTAGTGAGTTTCGTGCCCTGCTTGATCAGCGATAGCAATTCTCTGCCCGGCATTGTTATAACTATAGCTTAACCAGCGCCCATCATTATCCGTTACTTTAATAAGTCTATCTGCACTGTTATACTCAAAGGTTGTTGCACTATCGGCATCAACTGCACTCGTAAGATTGCCATGGATATCGTAGGTGTAGGTCGCTGTAGTGCCATCAGCAAAGCTTTTTTGAGTTAGTTGATCATCAGCATTAAAGGTATAACGAATGCTTTCACCCCGACGATTAACTGCTACTTGTAAATCACCATGAGCATTGTAGCTGTAACTCTCACTACTGCTATCAGCGTAAGTAATCCCGCCAAGATTTCCATAAGAATCATAGCTGTAGTTCGTAGCATTATCTCGTTGATCGGTAACTTGTGCAACGTGCCCAAACTGTGCGTTGTAGGCAAAATTGATGGTCTGACCAAGGGCATTTTGCGATTCAACAATTCGTCCTGCATTGTCGTAGTGGAGCTCCTGTATGGTACCATCAGGATTAACGATATCCGTTACGTTACCATGTGTGTCATAATGTAATTGGCTTACTGCACCAAGTGCATCTTCTACTTGAGCAATTTGACCATGCTCATTTAACCATACATGGGTTGAAACTCCATTGGCATCAGTCGCTATAATCTCGTTAGCACCTACGTAAGTGTAGGTGATGGATTGAGCACCATCATTAAGATATTCCTTACAAACACGTCCAGAGGCATCATAGTCAAAATGGTGAACCGTGCCATTGGGCAATGTTATGCTACTGATTTGGTGTTGCGCAACTCCCTCTTCTGCAACGTATGAATAGTGCAGCGAGCCTTCAGGGGAAGTAACAGCAGCAAGATGGAGATTCTCGCTATCGTAGCTGTAGGAAATGGTACGACCAGTTTGATCGGTTTGCTCTGTAAGACGACCAGCCTCGTTATAGGTAAAGTTGATGATATCGCCATTGCTCCCTGCAACCTCTTGCAGTAACCCCTCTTCATAGGTAGCACGAAGCGTGTTGCCATTGCTGTCGCGAAGTTCAGCAAAGGCACCATCAAGGTTAAAGAGAATGGTTGTGCCATTGTGCTGATGGAGTTCAAAGGCTCCATTTGCACGGGAAAGTGTTGCTGTACCTGCTCCTGCAAGCGCATACGTGCCATCACCATTTTTCTGGAACCGCATGGTGCTACCTGCAAGCGTAACAAGCACACTTTTATCCTGCTGTTCGCGAGCGGTAAAGTCCCATTCAAAAGTCTGTTGATAACCAAGCACGCCAATAGTTTCAGAACGTACTAACCCGCCATAGTTTGTTGCTTGCTGATATTCCATTGCAAGCAAATCCGCAACTTGATCAGTGCGGTTTTCCAGCATATCAAGCGCTGTTGCATTTTCAGCAAGCGCTTGTTGATACCCATTCGTTGCGGAGCCAAGCTGATCTATCATATCAGCCTTAATGCCTTCCCAAGCATCTTGACTAATGTTATCGGGCTTAGTGGCAAGCAGCGATGACCAATCGATTGCTTCATTAGGCTTCAAACTTGCCACATCAAGAGTAACAGTGCCTCCACCACTAAAATCTGGTGTAAAAAAGAGTTGGAAGCTGCCTTGTGCACCCGGCGCTACAATGCCGGCGGGACCTTCGTCGCTAATGCCAAGTAACTGTAAACTTGTATCGCCAAAGGCTGTTTCGCCGGTTTGTTTGAGAAACGCATTGCCAAAAACATTTAATAATGGAGCAACGGCATCGGTTTCGCCAATGTTTTGGTAAAAGACGCGCACGGTGCCAATTTGCCCAACCCGTAAGGATGATGGGGTTTCCATGCCATACTCAATATGCCCACGCTCACCGTTAGTAACGGTAAAGCCATCATCAACTACAGCCTGCTTTTCGCCATCCTCAAGTGTAACATCATAGGCACCAACAGCTAATCCACGTAAATCAAAGGTTGCCCATAAAGTGGTGCTATCTTTCCAATAGATGCTATCTGCCGTATGCTCAACACCATCTGTACCAATAAGCAGTGCTTCGGTGTTTGTTGTGAACCTGGCACCATCAATGCGCACGGTTACCTGCCCTTTGTTACTGCCGGCTGTGGTGCCAAGCTCTGCAATGCTAAAGTTTAACGTGTTTGCCGTTATTGCATAATCATCTTGATTGCCATAGGCATTGTATGCCATTATGTAGTAGCTGCCATCCTTGGTATGCGCTACGTCAACATGTTGATCGGGGGAATTAGCAATTGTGTAACGATAATCAAACTCAGCACGGCCGGGCATTTTGCCATAACTCACAAAGAGCTCTGTACGTCCGTCAGAAGTAAGACGATCAAAATCAATGGAGAGCGTTTCACCGGCAGCAACATCAACACGGTAATACACTGCATTGCTTTCGGTAAACTCGGCACGAGCGGTTGTGCCAAGCGTTAGCTTGGCAACATCCATGTGGATGGTAGTGTCGGAAACCGTAAGGTTGTTGTTGTCGTTATCTTCTGTTACTTGGTTAAAAATATCGCTACGCACTATCACGGAGTAATCGCCACCAATCACACCGGGGAAAATACCACTTGCTGTTTGAGCGTAACGTTCTCCACCATTGATAGTTTCCGATAAAGCAACACGGCTGAAGAGGGTATCGTTAATATCCCATACGGCATCAGTTGAAAGGTAAATGCTATCGTACCAACTGCCTGACAGCGCTTGTGTGCTTTGATTGATAACCGAGTACGTTATTGAACCCCGCATTCCCGAAGCGCCATCTTCAGGCACCTCAATAGCATCAACAACGAGATCGGCTGGTGCGGGTTTGGTAATATGTAATGGTAAGCTTTCGCGGAAAGTATTGTTGTTTTCTTTGCCTCGCTCGTAAATGGCATTGCTGCTGTCAACCACTGCAAAGAGGTAATAAGTGCCATCGTTAATTTTGTTTGAAATCTGGAACGATTGTTGGAGCGTAACTTCACTTGTAGTTGATAAAGGGGAGGTACTATCGGCATAGCCAACATAAATATCAGCCGAGCGATCTAAAACCGTATCGCGTGAAAGATAAAAAGCTTGTCTCCATCCACCTGTGGTTGCGGCTGCACCGTTGTTGCGCACATTCCAATTAATAGTAGCTGTTTGACCACCAGTGATTTCAATTGGACTTTGTAATAAGGTTATAACAAGATCAGGCGTTGGGCTTAACGTAATGGTGCTTGTCCTTTCCGTGCTGGCAATGTTATTGTCCTCAGCGTTTGGTTCACTGACGTAACCACTTGCATCAGTTGCAACAAACAGATAGTAGCTGCCTTGCCAATCAATGGGAATGGTGAATGAAGCGCTTGTTTGGTAACTCTCTTCAGGCGCAAGGCGATTGGAATGATAGATTCTGCCAAGGTACAGATCATCTGCATTACCAAGCTCTTCGTCGCTGCTGAGCGTTACATTGTCCCACCAATATTCGCTGTTGGTACGTCCAAGCCCGATGTTACGAACGGTATAAGTAACCGTAAGCGGTGTGCCTGAGGCAACTTCAGCCGATGCTGTTACAGCGCTTACTTCCAAATCAGGTGTGCCCGGAATTTGCACAGGTGGAGCAGGCGTATTTGGTATAACCTCCTGAACAATTGGAATTACCCGTAGTTGTGGGCTTATGAGGTAGCTATTGTTGTTATTGTTGCTTTCGTAAGCATGGTTATTTACATCCGTAACTACATAGACATTGTAGTAACCCGATAAGTAGTAGGGTAAACTGACCAACTCGTTACGAGTGTAGCTCTCATTGATGTTCAAGAGTGATGAACGGGAGAAGTTCCCAAGCGAAATATCATCACTATTGCCAAGTGTGGTATCGCTTGAAAGAATCACCCGATCGTACCACGTAGAGGTTGTTGTTTCGCCAGTACCTTGGTTGGTAACGCTCCATGTAACGCGCATGGTGGTGCCAGCTTGCGCTGCTTGCGCTGCGGTTGCTTCAGTAATCAGAAGATCTGCCGGATAGGATGCAATAGTGATTGGTGCTGTGTGCGCTGCGATGTTGTTGCCATTATCAAGCTCAAAGACCTCGTTATTGGTGTCGGTAGCCGCAATAAGGTAGTATTCGCCTTGCAAATCATCGGCAACACGGAAGGTGACGCTGTTGATGTAATAGCCTTCTGCCGAGCCTGCATTGTAAAGGGAAAGCGCCTCATCCAGCGAAGCCGGAAGTTGACGGGTTGCACTTAACGCCCCCGAATGCCAAAAATCCGAAACATGATAATCGCCAGAACCAAGCACGGTGTCGCGTGAAAGGTAGAGCTGCTCGCGCCAGCTACCATTAGGTGTTGTTGTGGAGCCGCTATTAATAACACCCCATGTAACGGTAACGTTATGCCCTGCAACGGCTGTTGTTGGCGAAGAGATGCCAATAATATTGAGGTCAGGCGGAGGGGTAAGGTTTACATCAACCACTTCAACATCATACCCTTTATCGTTCGATTCATAGAGATTTGAAATGGGCGAAAGCGGTTTTATGGTAACAAAGAAGTAGAAATTTCCTTCTATGCCAATAGGGAGCGAAACGCTTTCGGTTGTAGTAAAGGTGCTTGCATTTGTTGGCAGAGGCAGTTTTTCGGGTGCAAGCACTCTTGAAATGGTTTTTAACAATCTATCGTTGCTATCAAGCACGGTATCGCTTGACATATAAATGCTTTCAATCCATAATGTCGAGCTAATAGAAGGAAGTGCGGCTTGCCCCTCATTTTCAATGGAGTATTGAATCAGCATGTTTTGCCCCGAGAGCGCTTCATACGGTGTTGCTACAGCAACAATGCCTAAATCAGAAAATTCACTGATTGGAATTGGTTGAATTTCAACAGCGCTACTGCTGGTGGCATTATCATGTTCATAACTGCCTTCATACACATAGTTGGCGCTATCAGCTTTTACAATAATGTAATAGGTGCCTTCGCGCCCTCCCGGTAAAGTAACGGTTGCGCTGTTGCGATATTCATTATCAATGGCAAGGTAACTTGCATTCCTTACAGCCGTTAAGTAGGTATCAGCATTATCTAAAATTGGGTCGCTTGAAAGATAAACGCCGTCGTACCAGAGTGGAGAGATGGTTGGTGCTTCGCCACTATTTTTAACAACCCATTCAACCTCAATGGTTTTACCGGTAAAGGTTGATGATGGTGCTGTTACTTGCTCAACATGGAGGTTAGGAGTCAGCACATCAAAGAGTACCGTGCCATACGCTACGTTATTATCAAGCTCCGGAATATTTTCTTGCACGCTGTTATACACATCGGCAACAACAGCAATACGCCATTCCCCCGACATAGAAACAGGAACTTGAATGGTTTGTACTCGTTCAATTGCTTCTGCTGATGAAAGTGGAGCGCTAATGGCAAATTCGCCTGCGGAATAATCAAGATACGGGGTATTTGGATTATCGAAATAAACCCTGTCAACCCACGATGCTTGCGATGTTTCGCTGCCTTGCACCTGTAATGTCCAACTTATTTCCATCACGCTACCGGCGTTTATTGCTGTAAGTCCTTGAGGTGTTGTAATCGCCGAAATAATCAGGTCAGGGCTTACATCGGCAAGGGAGATGGTGAACTCTTTTTCAATGCCCATTCCCCATTGATCGGTAGAACGTACTTTTATGGTATGAGTTGGAGCACTTTCAAAGTCAAGCACAC
>CAJAAV010000229.1 GCA_903937835.1 uncultured Chlorobiaceae bacterium
AGGAATATATCCTATAGCGATTCAGAAACGATTTACAGAAAAATATTTGTTACTGGAGCAACCCGGCCATCTCCAGACTCACGCGCATACACTTGCGGGCAGCCTCAATAGCCAATCCACCCTGCTCTTCGCCCAAAAGCTCCCACGGAAGCTGGTATGATGCCTCATCCCCATATTTTGCAAGCATTTTTTCGTGTGAGTCATACTTTTCAAGCTCAGGAAGAAGCTGTTCAATCAATGCGGCGACATCCTTTGCTACGGTTCCCTCTGAAATCAGTTGTGACAAATGCCTGCCCGGCTTATGGGTCAAGGGAGAGACCCCGAAAAGCATCAGTATGGCAAGGCCGGTATTTTCAATCACGAGTATAGAGCCTGAAACACACGAGCGCCAACGCTTGAGAGAATAATCCTGCTCCGCTTCATTCAGAAACCCTCGAGCAAGTTCGAGACGGTACTCAACATTCTTGTCTGTTCCCATAACAACCTCCTTTAGTCGATACCTGCATACCACAGGTCTTACATTGTCATTTTAATGAAAAAAATCTGAACCACCTTCAGTTCCTCTTGTAATGCGACATTCCGGTGATTTTACCATCCGGAAACAACCCGGTCAAAAATCCCGTCTACAATCTGGCCAAGGGCAAATCGAATTGCCTCCTGCTGCGCGACAGAGTTCCCGGAAGGATAATCTGCAACTCCAGCAAACGATTGTGTAAACAGCACCGTTTTTTTGACCCGATCTTCCATCGTCACCTGCACAACGAGGGTAATCCGATTCGTCATAGCCCGCTCGGTTGTACTGGAAAGCTGGCCTGGTACGTCAGAAAAGGAGATGATAGCACCTTCAAGCAGCGCATCGGCACGGGCTATGGATGGCGTGAAGCGAAGCGAGCTTTGCGACTCTATTCTGTCGACAAGGCCCCTGGCAAGTTCCGCCCGGAATTGAGCAATACCAGCCCCGGAGCGGTCATCAAACACCGGAATTGCAATAGTTTTCAGGTGAACAGGCAACGATCCTCCTGTAAAGCTGTAACAGCCCTGGAGAATGGCCTGAAAAAGGAAAAAAAGTATGGCTGTTGCACCAGCTTTTCTCATGACGATACCCGGATTAATAGGTTCGACGGTCAATCCTGTCCATTATTTTACGGAAGGGATAGGTCAAGAGCAACCCCTTTTTTCTTGTTCCATTCAAGGCTGAAAGATAAATGCCTGTTTTAGAATCGCTCCAGCTTGATGCAAGTTTCACTGCAAGCCTTGCAGCAACCGACGGCGGCTGGGCAAAAATATCAAGAATAGTGTTGAATGTGGCTAACTGCCGTGACAGTTCGATCGTAGGGTTATCAGCACTGACCATGCCAGTTCGAACCAGCCCTGGATGCAGCAGCATAACAGAGATTCCTGTATGTCGATACTCTTCAGCAACTGCGTACGTAAAACGGGCTATGGCTGCCTTGGTGGAACCGTAGGCGCTGATCCATGGAGTATTTGAGCCTCTGTCACTACCGGATCCAGCCATGTTGATGACCTTTCCTTTGATATTTTCTCTGAGAAAATAGCTGATTGCAGCACGGCACCCGTTATAGGTTCCTTTGAGATTGGTGTCAATGACCTTTCCCCATTCATCAGGATCGCTCTCGGTAATGCTCCTGAAAGGATCGGAAATGCCGGCATTGTTGATAAAACAATCAACTTTGCCAAACTTCCCGATTGCCGCGACGATAAGCTGCTCCACTTCACTCATTGAGACAACATTGCACACACAGCCGTATACCGTGCCCGAAGGAAATTCAGCCACGGCCGCCTGAACATTGGCGTATGAAGCGGAAGTAATAACAACCTTTGCGCCTTGCCGGACAAATTCATGAGCTATAGCTTTGCCAATACCTTTTGTAGAACCGGTAATAACGGCAACCTTGTGGTCGAGCATACCCATGAAAACTTGCTATTTTCCGTTGGCCCCGTCAACCATCACCTGAAGTTCCGGTCGACCGACTGCATAAGTTTCAAGCTCAATACCCTGCTCTATCGCCTCCCAAGCCTGACGGATACTCGCCGCACCAGCTTTTGGACCCATGAGATGACCAAAAATACCGCGACCAGGCACAAAGCCAAAATCAACACTGCCGACTTTGCGGTACACACCTTCAAGCGTCAAGGCAGAATCGCTGCCACCCGGCACAGGAAGTGAGCGCCGGAGATGACCGAACTCCTGGAGACACTCCTGTATATTCTCTTTGACCTCCTCTTCCGGCGTCATCATCCTGCTGCCGAATCCTGGCATGATAATTGAATCAAGACCTGCAAGGCGTTGTAATTTGGTCATGACCCTTGAGTGAACACCATATTTTTCCATCCGGCTGAACGCTGCAATAAAAGGAAAATGGCCAATAAGGGGGACTTTCGTATGCTTTGCCAGCATTCTGACCGCGCTGAGTCCCACCGGAAGGGCATTGATCAGCAAGGCATTGGCTCCATTGCGGACAGCAATGTCGTGCTGCTCAATCAGCCTGTCAACCTCATCGGTCACATTGGCAAGGTAAATTTTCGGCTCACCGGTCTCCCGTTCAGCACTCAGTCTTGCTTCTCCCAGAGCATGAGATCGCTCAATAAGGGTTGACCAGTCTACATCGGCCAGCATTTCGTCATCTTTGGCAATATCAAGCCCACCGAGCCAGCTCTGACGGGCAATTTCGGCAAAATCAACTGGGCTGAGACCTATATTGGGTTTGACCACACCAAAAAAAATTGGTCGGTTATAGGCTTGAAGAATATCGCGTATGCCATCAATGCCAAATTTCGGACCGTCAAAAGCAAGAAGGTAAGACTCTGGAAAACCGATATCAAGCAACTTGACCACTGGCACTCCGGGAGTAAAAAAGACTCCTTCTCCACAGACTGCGGAGAGGAGATTGGGTATTTTTGTCCCGAAATTACGATAAGGATGGGCAATAGTGACACGACAGGCATGGACTGGCCCGGCAGCGGCATGGGTGATTGGATAGCTGATCTCGGGAAGCTCGCCCTCTACCGTCAGGCTGATGACCTTCGCCCCATACTTTGGACGGAAGTCTTCGTCATGACCAACACGTTTCCACTGTGCCGTAGATTGTTCACTGCAAAAGTGAGCAAGAGCTATCTCGATATCTCCCACGCATTCCAGGTAGTAGTCGAGCGTCAGGTAGTCAGCCATGTCAAGCTGCTCTCTTGAGGCAAAAAAACCTTTAATATCCTCTCTGTTCATATAAAAACATCATACGCCCCTGTCCCTGCCTGCCAAAAGTTGCTCAAGGGGACCCATTTAGAAAATCGAACTCTGATAGTAATACTTGTTATCCTTCTGCCTTTATGGTATTGAAATAGTCGTAGGCATCCTTTGGACTCATCTTCTCATGCACCACCTTGTTGACGGCTTTCATCATGGCAAGAGGTGAATCACTCTGAAAAATATTGCGGCCCATATCAACTCCTGATGCGCCTTCATCGATAGCGTTGCGGGACATGGTAAGCGCTTCGAGTTCGGGAAGTTTCTTTCCGCCAGCCATAACAATCGGCACTGGACATGAGGCGACGATTGTATCAAACTCTTCAGGCACATAATAGGTCTTGACAATCTGTGCGCCAAGCTCGGCAGCCATACGGCAGGCAAGCCGGAAATACTTGGCATCGCGCACCATATCCTTGCCCACTGCGGTCACTGCCATGGTGGGAATTCCGTAACGCAGACCCATATCAACAAGCCTGGTCATGTTGTGAATGGAGCGGGTCTCATATTCACCTCCAATGAATATCTGGAGAGTAATCGCCGCAACATTCATGCGGATGGCATCCTCAATATCAACGGCAAGCTCTTCATCGGAAAGTTCCTTGAGAATGCTCGGGCCACCGCTGCAGCGCATGACGACCGCTCTGGTGAGGCTTGGTGGAACAGTAGTGCGCAAGATACCACGAGTCAACATAATCGCATCAGCATAAGGCATCAGCGGCACAATATTGACATCAGGACGCTCAAGGCCGGTGGTCGGGCCCTGAAAGTAACCATGATCGATAGCAAGCATAACTGTTTTGCCTGTATCGGGTCGAAATATTCTTGAGAGACGATTCTTCATTCCCCAGTCAAGAGAGTGTGCTCCCTTGAGAAAGAATCCGTAGTTGTTAACAGGGGTATCGAGATAATACTCTTTTGCCTGTTTGTCTTTATCGTATTCTGCCATGATGGTCGATCTCCTCTTTTCGGTTATGATTGTTACTCTCTACTCTCTCTGTCGTTCAACGGAGCGCAGCAGCAATGTTGCCGCCATCCACTGTGGTAATTGATCCGGTCGTCCTGATTTCAAGCGCAAGGTGCACAAAAGCTTCCGCGACATCTTCTGCGGTCACTTCAAGCTGCAGAAGATTGCCGGCCATATACTCCCGCTCACTCAGGCCGCGGGCGGTTGAGCGGGCCTTGATCATCTCTTCGGTAAGCAGACCGCTGCGAATACGATCCGCATTGATACCGTTTGCACGGATACCGTCACGGCCATGATCCAGCGCATATTGACGCACAAGAAACATGGTCGCAGCTTTAGGCAGACCATAGGGACCGAAATCGGGACCGGGATTGACGGCCTGCTTTGAGACATTAAATAGCAAGACACCACCAGTTCCTTGCAGTTTCATCACCCTGACGGCCTCCTGGGCTATGGAATGGTGTTGAAAAAAGTTAAGCTCAAAACTTTTTCGGAGCACATCGTCGGAAACGTCTCCGATACGCCCCTGAAGAGCCGCGCCAACATTGGAAACAATAATGTCCACTCCACCGAAACGGCGGCAGGCCGTATCGAATGCTGCGTGAACCTCTGCCCTGGAGGTAACATCACAGGTGAGAGCAAGGACGTTGCCACCGAGCTCTTCTGCCGCCCTGTCGAGTGACTCTCTGGTCAGATCAAGAAGAACCAGTTCAGCCCCTTTTTGACGAAAAGCTTTGGCTGTTGCAAGGCCTATGCCACTGGCAGCCCCGGTGACCAAAACAACTTTGCCAGCAAAGAGACCAAGATGGACCTTGGTCATCTTGGCTTGTTCCATGTCCCAGTACTCTATCTCAAAAGCTTCACGATCGCTGATTGTTTCAAATGTGCCAACAGATTCAGCATCAAGAATGGCTGATGCGGTACACGTTGCTATGTCGGCATTAACTGCTGCAGATGCAGAGGTTTTACCAAGCCCGAACAGTCCGAGACCTGGCACCAGCACAACTCCTGGCAGGGGGGCAAGCATCGTTACCGGCATTGATGCAGCCTGCTGCTGCGTCTTAAAATAGTCGGTATACTCTTGACGATAGCGTTGAACAGCCTCATGCACTGCGGCTTTGAATCCAGGAATGTCAGTGGCATCAGGGGCTGGAACAACAAGCGGCCTGTTTTTGGTACGGATAATAAAGTCAGGCGTCATGGCGCCCTTTTGACTCATGCGCACAAGATCAACACTGTTGACATAGTCGAGAATATCAGCGGAAGTACGGAAATCGAGAATGAACTGATGGTACTCGCGCGTACCAGGAGCCTTTTCCTCAACACAGGCACCCCTGATGACGGGGGCAGTCACTTCAACTGAAGCAATTACAATGGGCAACGATACCGATGGAAATTTTTTTCTGCCAGACACAGCAATCCGCTCTTCAAGCATACTGACAGCGTCAATCATTCGGCTATAGGCTTCCCTGGCCGTTGAGCCGAAAGTAACCAGACCATGCTTCTGAAGCACCAGCCCTTTTATCTCCGGGTTTGCTTCGTAAACACTGGCTGCAGACCGAGCAAGTCCAAATCCTGGCTTGATATAGGGAACTGAGCCAAAGCTTTCACCAAGAGCTTCTCTACAGAGCCGAACGCCGTCGGGCTGATTACTGAGAGTGAGCAGGGCGAATGAATGTGTATGAAGAATAAACCGGTGGGGAAGGAACGCGTGAAGGAGTGTTTCAATCGAAGGTGTCAGCCTCTTCTCTGCCATGTGGTCAGTCAGGCTGAACATATTCAACAACAACAGATGTTTAAACTCTTTGGTTGAAAAACGCTGAAGCGCCTCTTCGCTGATACTGTTGTTATGGTTGAACAGCTCAACAAGTTTACGAAGGGGGCCCAGTCTGAGTGGCGTATAGTCGAGACCCGTAACCCGACTCAAATCAACACCACTTGCCTTGATCAGCAGTACTTCAGCGCGGTTGCCAACCATATCAACCAATTCACACTTGACCGAGGTATTACCCCCGCCATGCATCACCAGTGAACTTTCACGGCCAAGAAGACGGGATGCATAGACCAATTCGGCCAGTTCAGACTGCATCTCAGGTAAGCTGCACTGCTCTTCGACGAAGCATTGATGCTCAGCATCGTTCCAAAGGTTCTGCATAGGTAATTAAACTTCTGACACCGGAAACCGGCGTGTATTGTTAATAATAAGGACATGCAAGAAAATAATGCCTGGCTCAGGCGCTCCCTTTTTTCTTCTTTTCATGCCACCCTTCAATAAGAAATCCAGAACTGTAAATAATGAGAAAACCAGGAATCACTATACCAAGAAAAGTGACCTTGTCCCCGATAGTAAGCAACTGGTCGGAAGACCAGATCGTCCATACAAGCACATACCAGGCCGGTCCAACAAACAGAAACGCTGTATTCCAAAGTCTTTTAAAACTGTATTTCATAACTGACCATCAATCCTGAGGTTGCGTTCATTGAGTTTTTCCAGGATAATCCTGACCAGATACTGCAGCGCATTAATCACATAAGTAAAATAAGCCAGATAAGCATCCCAGATCAGCACCTCCAGTGGAGCTCTGAACAAGACCAGAAAAAAGTAAAGCAGGTGAAATGAAGCCGCTACAGTGCTTCCGACATCTTCCCAGAAAAATTCTTTGGAGTATACCCATTTATTGAAAATCTCCTTTTCAAAAAACATTCCAGTGATAAACAGGAGAGCAAAAAAAAGTGTCTTAAAAAGAATAGCCAAGCTGACCCAGTAAAAACTGGTGACAAAAAGATCGTTGGCATAGAGTGTCGTTATGGTCAGGCCACCAATAAAAAAGAGAAACTGTATCGGTGCAAGAATAATCTGGATATCGGTCCAGACTGATGCGTTTCGTTTGGCAAGCTGTTCTGGGGTATAGCGCGGCATCTTCTTTTACGCTTGACTGATAAAAATATACTAACATCCCGGATATCAAGGCCGACACGTTCATTTTTAAACGGATGGAATATAGTAAAATTGAAGAGAGAGAAAAACATCGAATAAGAGAGATATCGGCAGAGTTGAATTACTGGAAGTGGTACATTGCAAACTAAAAATTTGATCAGATATCTTCTGAGCGTTACCTTATGACGTATAAGATTTGGTAAGGATTATTGGTTCCGAAATTTTTTCTCCTTTAATGAGCGCTCTATACTAGCTGATGATGCTGGAAAACAATTCCTCGAACGCCATGGCATTCGCCCTAAAATTGCTTGGTCTGCGCAGTCACAGCAGCGAGGAACTTGAGCGAAAACTCCTTAAGAAGGGGTACACTGCGGAATGTATTGAACCGGTACTGGAGAAGCTGAAAAAACAGGGGGTACTGGACGACCGGATGTTTGGTATAGAGGTAATCAAAAGCCGCTCAAGGCGAAAACCATCTGGAAAACTGAAAATGCGGGCAGAACTCCGGAAAAAAGGAGTGTCGGAACCCATTATAGAAGAACTCCTTAATGAGTATGAGAGTAGTGAACTCTGCTACCGGGCAGCCGAAAAGAAAATCGGCTCACTGCATGGCACAAGCAACACTGAGAAGAAAAAAAAGCTTGAAGTTTTCCTGCATAACCGGGGGTTTGAATGGCAGGAGATCCAGGTGGCGCTCAGGCTTTTTTTTCGATCTGGCCCGGATGATGAAAGCCCCTGTCAGGAGAGGTCTGCATGAACCAGTGAGCCAATCTTTTCACCACGCAAAAGCCTGGTCAAATTACCTTTTTGGTTCATGTTCATGACCACAATAGGGAGCGCATTTTCACTGCATAAAGTGATAGCGGTCATGTCCATAATCCGAAGATTTTTCCGGATCACGTCCAAATATGATATATCAGGAAAGAATTGTGCATTTGCGTTTTTTTCAGGATCAGAGTCGTAGACGCCATCAACCCTGGTGCCTTTGACAATAATATCAGCCTCAATCTCGATCGCCCTCAACGAGGCAGCAGTATCAGTGGTGAAGTAGGGGTTTCCTGTGCCTGCGCCAAAAATAACAACTCTTCCCTTTTCAAGATGCCGGACAGCCCGGCGCCGAATAAACGGCTCGGCCATCTGCTCCATTTTTATAGCAGTCTGTAACCGGGTAAAGACCCCCTTGCGTTCAAGGGCATCCTGAAAAGCCAATGAATTAATCACCGTAGCAAGCATGCCCATATAGTCTGCCTGCACACGATCCATTTTTGCTGCGGCCTCAGACATGCCGCGAAAGATATTGCCTCCTCCTATCACCAGGGCAATTTGAGCACCCATATCCCTGGCCTCCCTGATTTCCTCAGCATAACGTTCAAGCATATCAGGATTAATGCCGTACCCATCCTCTCCGGCAAGTGCTTCACCACTCAATTTCAGCAAAATGCGTTTGTATTGGAGCATATCCTTATCCTCAGGAAGAAAGGGTTAATAAAAACAACAACTATAATTTATGTACAAAAAAAAAGCCTCGAACAACGAGGCTTTTTTAACTTTTTTTACTCTCCCAATTGATAGCGGACAAATCCTCTCACATCAACCTTCGCCTGATGTTTTTTTCGGAACTCAGCAAGAACTTCAGATACCTTTAATTTGTCGTCTTTTATGAAAGACTGCTCGCTGAGCACAACATCCTGATAATATTTTTCAAGCCTGCCTGTAACAATCTTGTCAACAAACGCCTCCTTCTTCCCCTGTTCAAGCGCCTGTTGCCGATAGATTTCGGACTCTTTGGCAATGTAATCAGCAGGAACATAGGAGCGGTCAACAACAAGGGGAGCGGCTGCGGCAATCTGCATGGCAAGATCTTTAGCCAAATCCCGCACAACATCAGGTTTGTCGGTATCAATCTGAATGATGGTGCCAAGTTTTGCTCCCGGATGGATATAGCCCTCAACAAGCCCGTCTGGAGCATTATAAAAAGCAAGTCGCTTGAGGTTGATCTTTTCACCAAGCTTGCCAGTCATGGTCTTCATGGCATCGTCTACTGTTTCGCCGCCATAGAACTCACCTAGCTTCAACGTCAAGAGCGCTTCGGGTGATGTGCTGGAGTTTGCAAGAGCAAGGTCACCAAGCGCTGCAGTAAACCCGGTAAAGTCTTCACCACGCGCAACAAAATCAGTTTCACAGTTCAGTTCAAGAATAACGCCACTCTTGTGGTCCGGAGTCAACTTAATACTGACCATCCCCTCTCGGGCATCCCTGTCCGCACGTTTCGCCGCCAAGGCTGCACCTTTCTTGCGCAGATAGTCGATAGCCTGCTCAATTTCCCCTCCACATTCATCAAGGGCTTTTTTGCAGTCCATCATCCCTGCACCTGTTCTATCACGAAGATTTTTTACATCTTTTGCTGAAGTCTGGCTCATGTAACTTTTACTATTTACTCTTATTGATTATAAACGCTGATTATTCGCTGATCTCTTCCTTTTCCCCATCGACTTCCACTTCCGCTTCATCCATCTCGGACAGCACCTCATTTTCAACCTTAAGCTCACGTGCCTTGATAATGATATCAGCAACGGCCTTGACCATAAGCTGAATTGAGCGGATAGCATCGTCATTTGCCGGAATCACATAATCAACCAGTTCAGGATCGCAGTTAGTATCGACCATAGCAATAATGGGAATACCGAGTGAACGTGCTTCCTTGATGGCGATATGCTCCTTCTTGATATCAACAATAAAAAGTGCCGCAGGAAGTCTTGTCATCGTAGCAATACCACCGAGGATCCTCATGAGCTTTTCCTTTTCACGTCCAAGCATGAGTCGCTCTTTCTTGGTAATCATATCGTAAGTGCCATCAGTGGCCATCCTGTCGATGGAGTTCATGCGTCTGATGCTCTGACGGATAGTCTGGAAGTTGGTCAGCATACCGCCCAGCCAACGCTCACAGACATAGGGCATATCTGCACGTTCTGCCTGCTCGGCAATAATATGTTTGGCCTGTTTTTTCGTACCGACAAACATGATCTCCCTGCCAGTCTGGGCAATAGCATCAAGTGCCTTGAGTGCCTCATCAGCAAGAACAACAGTTTTCTGCAGATCAATAATGTGAACACCGTTTTTCTCCATAAAAATGTACGGCTTCATTTTCGGACACCAGCGACGTGCA
>CAJAAV010000230.1 GCA_903937835.1 uncultured Chlorobiaceae bacterium
CGACCTCACCGAGATCATATTTTTTCTGGTTGAAAAAAGTTCTCTCAAGGAAACTTCGTGCCGCATCAATATCGGGTGCCTCATTAGCCCTCAGCTCTTCATAGACAATCTCGAGTGCCTCTTCCTCGGTCGCCGAACTGTCATTGAGGATAGTGTTGATAATAATGGATTTATCCACCCCTTTGTCACCGCCGGAAAAGGTCTTCATTACCTTGACGCTTTTGTAGCCAGCGGCAAGAATCTGCTCAAAAATATCTTCAGTTATGGCTGTCCTCGCACTCACCACCTCACCAGTCTGCATGTCAACAATATCGGAAGCAAGATACTGCCCGACAAGCTGCTCCATTTTACTGGATTTAAGAGGAATCTCTTCAACCAGATCAAAAAGAGCAAGAATATCCTCGTCTCTTGCAAATCCAATGGCGCGCAGAAGCGCACTGACCAGAAAATTCTTTTTCTGATCGATGTACACAAAAATCTGATTATTGATATCGGTCTGAAACTCAATCCATGAGCCTCTGGTCGGAACTATTTTAGCCGAATACATTTTCTTGCCATTCGGATGGACGGCTTCACTGAAAACCACACCTGGCGAGCGGTGAAGCTGAGCTACCACTACCCTTTCGGCACCATTGACAATAAAAGTGCCACGATCAGTCATATAAGGAATTCGGCCAAGATAAACTTCCTGCTGAATGGTCTCCTTCCAGTCAGTCTCATCAGCCTCATCCTTATAGGAGAGCTTCAGCTTGACTTTCAGGGAAACATCATAAGTCAGACCTCTTTCAATACAATCCTCGACAGTATATTTTGGTTTATCAAAACCATAGGAAATATACTCAAGCAAATAGAGCCCTCTCGTATCGGTAATAGGGAACGCTCCGCGAAGAACCCTCTCAAGGCCCTGGTCCTTCCTTTTGGCAAGAGGTACGCTATCCTGTATAAAATTATGAAATGAATCTAACTGGACTTTTAATAGGTCGGGAGGCTCTATAATACTTTGGATTTTGGAAAAGTCAATACAGGGTGTTGTTGTTGCATCGGCCACTTTCACATGCACCTCACTTTTATCAATTGCATGAATTACTTACAGGTTAAGTCATCACAAATATAGACATAAACATTAACCGGACTTAAGAAACACCCGGTTGAACCACAATCGTATCATTACAGGAATTACAATCAAAACTGTTCTTATAGAAACAGACAAAGCTCCGTTTCATATCGAAACGGAGCTTGCTTAAGTAATGACTTCTTTTCAAAGTTCACTTCACCTCTACTGACGCACCTGCGTCCTTCAGTTCCTTGGCAATCTTTTCTGCTTCGTCCTTGGAAATAGCCTCTTTTACTGGTTTCGGAGCGCCATCCACAAGATCCTTTGCCTCTTTCAGACCAAGACCTGTGATAGCACGGACAGCCTTGATAACGTTTATTTTGCTTTCGCCTGCAGCTAAAAGCACGACGTCAAACTCAGTCTGTTCTTCCTCTACAGGTGCCTCACCTGCTGCAACTGCTGCAACACCGGCAACTGCTACAGGAGCTGCACTGACACCAAATTTCTCTTCCAGAGCCTTCACTAACGCTGAAGCTTCTGTAAGAGTCAACTTACCAATTTCCTCTACAAGTGTTTCGATAGACATTATTCCCCTCTCTTGTTTAATTTAAAATGTATAGTAATATCTTGAGTGCGTAATAGTTTTTATAAATCTACTGCTTCTGCCTGGCAATCTGGTCAAGAGCACAGACAAGGTTTCTCATTACTGCATTAACCACCATCGGAACAGAGCTGATCACATTGTTGACCACACCGGCAGCACGGCCGATATTCTCCGTCTTGGTAAGCATCTCTGAAAGTAATGGAAGCTGATCAGGACCGAACACAATACCATCTATTGCGGCCATCTTGAACTTCAGCGCCTCATTGGTTTTGCTGAACTTCCTGATAACCTTCGCAGGAGCCACCGGATCATCAAAGCCAAATGCTACTGCAGTCGTGCTTTTAAGACCCGGAGCAAGCTTGTCCGCACCAGCAAGATCCTTCAAAGCCTTTTTAATCAAAGTGTTTTTTACAACACGGTACTCAACTCCTGCTTTCCTGAACTCGTTGCGAAGCTCCGACATTTTAGCAACACTTAACCCCTGAAATTCAGTCAGATATATGCCCTGTGACCTGTTGATCTTTTCAGCGACTTCCTGAACGATCTGCTCTTTTGTATCTCGCTTCATCGTATAAACCGTTTTTATTAGGCGACAAATTTTTCCATTTTAACCCTCACGCTCGGGGACATCGTGCTTGAAAGCGCAATACCCTGCACATACTGACCCTTGGCTGCCGATGGCTTCAGGCGAACAACCTCCCTGAGGAAGCTGGCAATATTGGCAACCAGTTGATCAGGCTGAAACGAAACCTTGCCGACAGGGGCATGAACATTTCCTGCTTTATCAACCCTGAACTCGATTTTACCAGCCTTGACCTCCTTGACTGCCTTGGCCACATCCATCGTCACTGTTCCTGACTTTGGATTCGGCATCAAGCCGCGAGGCCCAAGAATTTTGGCGACCTTACCCAACTGACCCATAACATCGGGAGTTGCAATAATAACATCAACACCGGTCCAGCCTTCCTGGATTTTTTCGATGTACTCCTCAAAACCTACCATATCAGCACCCGCCTCCCTTGCTTCATCAGCCTTGGCCTCCTTGCAGACAACCAGCACCGAAACAGTTTTGCCTGTGCCGTGCGGAAGCATTACCGTGCCACGAACTACCTGATCCGCATGACGGGGATCAACTCCAAGCTTGACGGCAATATCAACGGTTGCATCAAATTTCGAAACTGTAATCTCCCTGATCTTCTCTACTGCATCAGCCAGATCGTACTCATGAAAACGCTCGATCTTTGATGCAGCCTCTCTGTATTTTTTCCCAGCCATTATTATTCTTGTATAAGTGGTTAAAAAATCGGCATTTCAGCCTCCCACAGCCCCCAAACAAAAAAAACTGTTCTCAGCCCTCAATTGCAATACCCATACTTCTGGCTGTCCCCCTGATCATCTCTTCAGCTCCCTTACTATCGAAAGCATTGAGATCCGGTCTTTTCAGCTCAGCGATCTTCCTGACCTGCTCACTGGTAACAGAACCGACCTTGTTGCGATTTGGCTCGCCTGAACCCTTCTTCAAATTCGCTTCCTTCAGAAGAAGAACTGCCGCTGGAGGAGTTTTGGTGATAAACGTGAAGGACTTGTCAGAGTACACCGTAATAACTACCGGAATAATCATTCCTGCTTCACTCTGAGTTTTAGCATTGAACTGCTTGCAAAACTCCATGATATTGACACCTTTCTGTCCAAGAGCGGGACCTACTGGAGGAGCAGGGTTTGCTGCACCAGCCGGGATCTGAAGCTTGATAAAACCGATTACCTTTTTTGCCATAAACTATTTCAATTCAGAAGCTTAAAATACTTAAGCATTTATTATTGGGAAACTGACTTAACCTGTGAAAAATCAAGCTCTGTCGGCGTACCACGACCAAAAAAGCTTATCATAACCTTAACCTTCATTCTTTCAGTGCACACTTCATGAACCACACCTGTAAGGGAACTGAAGGGCCCGTCAATCACTTTGACTGAATCGCCAAGCCTGAACGGCGCTTCAACAACTGAACGATGCTCAATATCTTTCTCCGGTTCCAGAATTTTCTCTACCTCTTCCGGCCTGAGCGGGGTTGGAACATCATCAACGCCAAGGAAGCCAATAACTGAAGGGATATCAAGAATCAGATTCCTGGTCTGCTTGTCAAGCACTGCCTCAATAAGCACATAGCCCGGAAAAGCGTTTTTGGTTAAACTTCTTTTTTTACCATTTTTCACTTCTACAAAGCGCTCATAAGGAACATAAATCTGCAATATCTTGTCGCCAAGACCACAGCGAACAACATCGGACTCAATAGCCTCTTTAACCTTGCGCTCATGGCCTGAATAAATCCTGAGTGCATACCAGCGTGCAACCGGAACACCCTGAACATCAACATCCTTTTTTCTTGCGCTCATCAATTCAACCTTAACACTGTTATCTTACAATAACTTTCCCATAACAAAATTTATAACCCAATCGACAACAAACGTAAACAAGGCCAGAATACCTGAAACCGTCAACACAACAATCGTCAAATCCTTGATCTCACCTTGAGTAGGCCAGATAACCTTCCGCATCTCAATAATGACATCACGATAATACTGACCTGCTTTGCCTATATACTTATTCATGAAACAAGTGCGGAATAAACAACAGTGAAAATTTCTTCTGCATGCACGTCAGGAGGGAATCGAACCCCCAACCTGCGGTTTTGGAGACCGC